>NZ_JBCOCI010000088.1:0-19781 GCF_040929485.1 Phocaeicola sp. RTP21198st1_B8_RTP21198_201120
AAAATCCTGAGCAACTTTTTGTTGCTCAGGTACTTAAAAAGTTTAATTTATAATAGTGTTGCGGAATTAAGGATATAGAGAGTTCAAGTCAAATAAAAAAAGAAAAGGGAAGAATAAACAAAGTTTCTCTTCCCTTTACAATCTATTTTTTCACTGTTATTCAAATTTTAACGTGATACCTCCTCCATATTCTCCATCAGCCCAAAATGCTTGTGAAGACGGACCTATCAAATCTGTCGTATTCACTTTATTACGAACCGGAGGAATTACTTTCATCAGACTGATACCGGTAACAGGAAAAGTATAAAGCAAGCCGTCACGACCGTCGCGAGGCTGATAAACCCCTACATAATTCTGAGGAGTACGGTTACAAATACTTATCATTCCTTCCTGTGTTTCCAAAGTCATCCATTGCACATTAGCGAAATACCCTTTAAATTCGGGATAAGTAAAGCTTTCAGCAGGAATGGGATCATTATACTCATTTTCCCATACGCCCAACTGCGGGCCATGCAGACGGTTCTGCCATACACGGTAAGGGCCGTCACCTACCCAACGCTTGCTCAACACTTTATCTTCCGGATAATCAAACATCACCCCCATCAAATCCACAACACCACTAAAGTTGTATGTAAAGTCTATAGCAGCGGTACCGTCAGGGGAGATAGTCCATACAGCCTGATCAAAACATCCCAGTTTGTAGTTAGCGGTAACTACTACGTTATTGCCTTCTTCACGCACGCTAAAGCCCGTGAAACAACCGGCATCCTCAAATGTTGTATATTGGGTTTTCTTCTTTTCAGCCTCTTTGTCATCATGGTTGTAAAACTGGTCCATAGAACGGTCCGAACGCTTCGCAGCAATAAAACGAGGTCCATTTGTCAGGCTGATGGTACGGCTTCCAATCTTCACCCCTTTCAGTTGTCCGTCTTTCTGAGAGAAAGTAAATGTACGTCCTCCAGCATCAACCGTCAATGCATCGGCAGTTTCTTTATAAGAAGGCTTGTTTCCGGCAGAAACCTGTTGCAATCCGGCAATGTCTTCCAGTTTATAGCTCCATGTAAAAAGGTCATTCCCATTTTTATCCGTAACGGTCAGCAGTAGAGCATTGGCTCCCTTCATAGCCGCAGGAATAGTCAGTGTACCCACACCGTGAGCAGGAATGTCGGGACAGTTCACCTCTCCCTGTTTCATCACTTTCATTCCCCCCCTATCGGTCACAGAAGGCAATTGTACATATTTATAGGTGAAACGGCAAGTATTCGCATTCAAAAAATCGTACCGGTTCTCTATTCTCAGTTTGCCGTCAAACTGACTGTCAAGGCTATCAACCCTGATTTGAATAGGACACCACACCTGCTTGATGGTAAAATAACTTCCCTCTTTTTCGTGGTGCGGTCCTACAATACCATCAGCTCCATAATTGCCGCAGTTGTCAATGAATCCATTCATATCCACACGCTTCACGCCCTCGTCAGCCAGCACCCAAAGAAAACCTCCGGCACAACGAGGATGTTTACGCATCATTTCCCAATAATCATACAATCCTGCTCCATGGCCCCCATCATACAACCCGTGCAAGAATTCGGTCGGCATAAATATTTCTGGCAGACGCATATAGTTCTGGCTTTCTCCATAAGAACGATAGTGCATAGTTTCATATCCGCTGAAGTTGCCTTGCGGATGAAGCACCGGACGTTTCTGAGGATCATATTTATGAAATTCACCATCCAATTCAGTATTCCAGCCTTTTTCATTACCATTGCTCCACCAGATAATACACGGATGGTTTACATCACGGGTAATCATTTCTTTTACCAGCTTCTGCCCGTTGATAGTTTCGTGCTTGCCATGCCAGCCACTCAATTCATCCATTACATAAAGTCCCAAAGAGTCACAAGCTTCAAAGAATTCGGGATCAGCAGGATAATGACTTAGACGAACAGCATTCATGTTCATGCTTTTGATAAGCAATACATCTTCAATATTCTTTGCCTTGCTCAGTGTACGTCCGCTTTCAGGACGGAAGCTATGCCGGTTCACTCCTTTAATCATCACACGCTGACCATTGATATACAATCCGTCACTTTCACGTGTTTCAATCGTACGGAAACCAAATTTCTGATTTTCAACATGCAGGGTTTTACCGGCTTTATCAAGCAAAGTAAACGTAGCCTGATACATAGTCGGAGTTTCAGCTGTCCATAATTCAGGAGATTTTACAGTGAAATTAATCGAAGCATGATCGCTACCTGTACGGACATCCGAAGTATTTTCGGCCACTTTTTTCCCTTTAACATCTGTTATGACAGTATGTATCCTAGCACCTTCTACTGCCATATTCAGAAAACAATCAGCATAGAAATTCCCATCCGCCTTCGCATCTATTGCCAGACGATCGATATTTTGAGCTGGTTTCGCCACGATAAACACAGGACGGAAAATACCTCCAAAATTCCAATAATCAGCACGGCGTTCTGCCAAATTAACCCCTGCATTCGCACTTTCCTTGCTTACAGTTACTTCAAGTACATTCTTTTTTTTCGATCCGAAGAATACCCGGTCACTCACATTATAAATAAAGCGGTAAAAAGCTCCCTGATGCATGGAGCCAGCTTTACGACCATTTATCTTTACCTGCGTATCAGTCATAGAGCCTTCAAATACCAGCTCTATCTGTTTACCATTCCATTCGGCAGGCAACTCAAATTCATATTTATACAAACCTTGTTCATCAGCTACTCCTTCAGGAAAAGCCTTACCATAAAATTTCATGCCATACTGATAAGTACCGAATCCTTGCAGCTCCCAACAAGAAGGTACTCCGATTTTCGTCCATTTTCCGGAATTATTACCACCGGTACACATGAAATCCCATTGTACCATATCATCACAGCCACGTCCTGACAAGTATTGGCATTCTGTTTTTACGGAAGATTGCGCCAACAAACCTGCCGATAAAGCAAGGAGTGATAAAAAAGTTGTTGTTCTTTTCATTTTGATATTTGATTTTTAATTTAATTCTATTTTTCCGACTGCTTCCCGAAAAGATGTGTCGCTCATTCACACCTTTTGCCATATGTCATTTAATAAGACTGAAACGTACCCGCAAAGTATGAGGTTTCTGCTTATCAATGGCATACTTCTTCAGCACTCCCGGACCACAACTACTGTTTCCTAAACCTAAAACCGCAGCATCCAGGCTGAGAATAATCTCCTTTCGTGGTTTCAAGTCACAATCATGAGTTGCTTTATAAATATCATCCACAGTATAATATAAGGCCGAAAATGAAAATGGCCGGTCTATGGCTGTCACACGGATACCTTTCCCTTCTTTATTGGTAAGGGTCACCTCTGTGACATCCTCGTGATTGCCACTGTCCTGAGGACGGGGGTAATGTGTATATTGACTGCTCACCTTGCTGCTCCATCTGCCTATCAGACAGGACGTCTTACGGTCGGGATAATTTTCCCACGGGCCACGACCGTACCAGGAAAGATTCTCGTATTCTTCTCCCAATACAAATGCACTACCCAGACGAGGCAATTCCGGCAATTCTCCTTGTGGCAGATAAGTCTGTTCCAAATCCACCGTTCCATCCACATATATTTTATAATGGGAAGAGACACGGATGCTACCTTTGGCATAACGATATTTCACAACCGATTTCCTCGATACGGTGCCATTCGTTTCCTGAGTTTCCGTTTCGGGAGTAATCACCTCTACTTGAGGAGCATCCAATCTCTGATTCTTCCAATCTTTGGCCAACCAGTTACCGAAACTTTTATCATTATCCGTCGGAGCACGGAAAGCCTGAAAATAACTATCTTTCCATAAATCCAAAACAGAAAACTTATTTTTACGTTTACCCGGTTGTACACCGTTAGCCACCGCCATCAAATGATCATTCAAGGCAAACTGTTCCTTTAAAATCTCATGCCCGGCTTTCGCCCATAAAGCATCTTCTTTCAATACTATACTTACATTCAATCGAACATCAGCCTGCTTATTAATCTTGACATCGGGCAAAGCCATCGTTCCCGTTTCACCGGGTGCCACCAATGGAAGCGCCAGTTCCCCTTGTTCCATCTTCTTCCCATTCTCTATCAAAGTCCACAGACAGCGATATCCTTCCAGACCAATGTGGTGATTGCGGTTCGTAACTCTTAATCCTTTGGGCAAAACATCTTGTTCTTTTACTAAAAGATCTTGTTCTTTTGGAAAAACCTGAAGATCTTTTTCCATTTCCAATTTAACCGGGGCATATACTTTCTTCACCTCCCAATATTTGGGCGTAGTTTCGCGGTCACTCATCACCACACCATTAAAACAAAAAGCCTTTAAATTAGGCTGATCACCAAAATCACCGCCATACGCCACCATCTGGCGGCCATCCGGCAATATCTTATAAATACCTTGATCCACCCAGTCCCATATAAAGCCGCCCAGCATACGTGAGTTACTATAAATCTCATCCCAATATTCCTTGAAATTACCTAAAGCATTTCCCATGCAATGTGCATATTCGCTGGTCATCACAGGACGGTTATCATTCGTGCGTTCCGCTATTTCCAACAGGCGTTCCCAACGTGCGTTCTCCGCCCGTTCCTTGTCTTCCCCTTCGGGAATGCCGGGATTCAGATACTCCTGTTTCACACGGGTATAGAAACGGCTGATTACATCCACCGTTTTCGGATCGGGTTCTCCGTTCACTCCCTGAGCTCCTTCATAGTGTACGGGACGTGTAGGATCAAAATCATGTAGCCAAGCCGAAATAGCAGCAAAATTAGGTCCGTAACCACTTTCATTTCCCATGCTCCACATCACTACCGAAGGATGATTTTTATCGCGTTCCGCCATACGTACTGCACGATCCAGAAAAGCGGCGTACCAATCGGGTGTACTGGCCAATGTTCCACGCAATCCGTGCTCTTCTATATCCGCCTCATCCATCACATACAGTCCCAAGCTGTCACACAGTTCGTACCAACGGCTCACATTGGGATAGTGACTGGTACGGACTGCATTCACATTGGCTTGTTTCATCAATAATATATCCTGCAACATTCTCTCCTCACTCATCACGCGTGCCGTATACGGATCGTGTTCATGACGGTTTACCCCACGAAAGCGGACAGAATTACCGTTAACCAACATTTGTCCGTCTTTTATTTCAATACAACGAAAACCTACCGGCTGTTCCACTTGCTCTATGGTCTGTCCGTTTACATTCTGTAAACGAAGCTCCAACTTATATAAATAAGGAGTTTCGGCTGTCCAACGTTGTGGAGATTTTATAACGGCGGACATACGTCCCATCTTACGTGGACCACGTTGCGGATACCATTCATTCATCCGTGCCGCCTTATGCTCCAAATCCAAGATATCTTCCACATTGCCAACCATATTCACTATTTCTCTTCCATCCGCATCCTTCAGCACTGCCTGCAACGTATAGCCTTTACCGTCCATTCCCTGATAAACGCTGAACTGCGGATCAATCAGCAGTCTGAAATCTTGATAATTCCCCTGAACAGCAGGGAGGGTACGCACTACATAGTCACGGATACGGATATCTGGAGTATGCACCAAATGAATACTGCGATGAATACCTCCAAAACGCCAAAAATCCTGATCTTCCAAATAAGATCCGTCACTATACCGATAAACCTCTAAAGCTATTTGGTTCTCTCCCGGTTTCAACCAACGGGTGATATTGAACTCACTAGGTTCCATACTTCCCTGGCTATACCCTATACGTTCACCGTTTATCCATACATAAAAAGCGCTCATCACTCCTTCAAAACGAAGAAAAGTCTGCCCATCCGCTTTCCACCCAGCCGGTAAAATAAAAGTACGCCGGTATTGTCCCACCGGATTACGTTCCTTGTAGGTGGTATACGAAGCTTTAGGCTCCCCCATTACCCGTGGAGGATCTATTTTAAACGGATATCCTGCCGATACATAAATAGGTGTTCCGTATCCGTTGATTTCCCAATTGGCAGGAACCGGAAAACTTTTCCAATCCTCGTCATTAAAGTCCGTACGGTAGAAATCCGCTATCCGTTCGGAAGGCACAGGAGTCCACCGGAATTTCCACATCCCGTCCAGACTCATCGAACAATCCCCCTTCTGCTTGGCAAAAGGCACAAAAGCAGCCCTTGCCGGTTCCCGATTAATCTGTAATACATGATGATTCTCCCAATCATGTATTTGTTGGGCCTGTAAGGATACCGTCATCCATCCGCACAGTAACAATCCATATATTCTCATATTTTTGCTCTTTCTTTTCAAATGAAGACGGACGAAATATGATTTTGTACCATATAAATTGTAAAAAGAAAACCCTTCTCTCCGATATCATCATCGAAAAGAAGGGCAAACTTAACATGGACAAAACAATTATCTAGGATTTTGAACTATATTCGGATTAGCATCAATTTCAGTTTGTGGAATAGGAAGTGCCACCCTAGGGTCTGAAGGAGTAATGACACGAGCATCTTCAGGCATAGTCAGATGCCAGCCTCCTGAACGGTCCACTGACTTGCCATTACGCATATAATCAAAGAAAGCATGACCTTCACCTACCAGTTCTTTACGTCTTTCTTTCAAAATGCGCTCCAAGCTGAGATCAGCAGATGTTACGGATTTCGCTGGATTGGCACGGGTAACTATCGCATTCAGATATGTCAATGCTTTTTCCGTATTGCCGATTTTAAAAGCAGCTTCCGCAGCATTCAAATAGACCTCGGATAAACGGAGAATACAAAGATCATTATCCTGTGGATTGACTGTAGAAACAGCATCGGTCACACTGCCCGATTTCCCCGGATATTTAATCAGATATTTCGGTTGACCTTTGGCAGCTACAGGCAATGTATCTGCAACTGCATTTTCCGGCAAATGAGGAAATACATGGCGCACATCTTCAGGGTCTTCATTCAGCAAATCCAAATAAGCCTTTGTCAGAATCAGGTTATTCCAATCTTTCACATTATCGGCATACACCATCGGCGCCCCTTCTCCTCCCGAACCGCCTGAAGGTTCAGACATCGTAAAATAGAATTCAAACAAAGACTCTGAGTTGAAGTCTTTTCCCCATACAGAAGGATATTCATCATGAGTAAAAAGCCGGTAAATTCCCCCATTGTCATTGATTACTTCTTCTGCACATTTCAATGCATTTTCATTGTCATTCATATACAGATACACCCGGGAAAGTAAAGCTTTCACACTCCAATAATTCATATAGGCATCATGTTTTTCTTTTGTCAGTCCTCCCAACGCATCGTTCAAGTCCTTTAGCACTTGTTCGTAACATTGTGCCACTGTGTTACGTTCCGGAGCATGATCCTCCAAGGTGGTCTGAATCTCAATAGGAACTCCCAAAGAAGCCCCATTATCCAAAGTATAAGGCATACCAAATAAACGGGTCAGATCAAATAAAGCCAGTCCTCTCATTGCCAGTGCCTCCGATTTAATCCGTGCCACTTCTTCCGGCTTGGCATTCCCCGCATTCCCCGCATCCAACTTTTCTATCAGACTGTTAGCCTGATGGATCACTTTATAGGGTTGGTTCCAGACAAGGGTTATATTAAAATTATCATCCGCCGTAACATCAAAGAAATAGTAAGGAGAAACCCTGCGGCCTGCTCCTTTATTAATACGTGCCTGCACATCTTCTCCACGACAATCAGCATAATAAAGATAATTATCACCATAATAACTATGTGCGGATGCTAATCGGTATATACCATTCAATGCCACCTGTGCATCATCTATATTTTTAATGGCATCATCACTAGGAACTGCCGTAGAAGGATCTGTATTCAGCCAATCAGCAGTACACGAAACAAACATCAATGATACAGCCGCAACAATCGATAAATATATTTTTTTCATTTCGTTCTAATTTAAAGGAAATTCATTAAAAAGAGACTTCTATTCCAAAACTGTAAGTACGCATAGGAGGTGTTTCACAAAATACTTCACCGGAAACAGGCACTTCCGGATCATACTGGTCCCACTTTGCCCACGTCAACAAGTTACTGCCTGAGAAATACAATCTTGCTTTACTGACACCCAGTTTGGTCAACCACTGATCTGGCAATGTAAAGCCCAAAGTCAAGTTCTTTACACGTAAATGATCCGTGCTATGTACATAACGGGATGAATTCTGCGGTCCTGCTGCTTGGCCAAGTACAAATCGGGGTACATCTGTCACATCACCCGGCTTTTGCCAACGATCCAATTCATAAATGGGCAAGTTATAGTTCTGCTCTTTTGCACCGTCGGTTTCATTATAAGTTCCGGTTTTGTCAAAAGAATATCCTCCTAAAGAATAAGTCAATGTCAATGCTAAATCAAACCATTTGTAATTCACGATATTGGTAAAACCTCCTGAAATTTTCGGATCCACAGACTTATAAGGAATTGCCTGTGCTGCAGAAGCGTCAGTAGTAACTGTTTTGTCATAATTGCCATTTGCATCCTGTGTATTCATATAGTACAAAGCTTTTCCTGTTTGAGGATCAACCCCCGCATATTCTTTCACATAGAAGGTAGAATACGGCAACCCCACTTTATGGATAAACCAGCTTCCCTCGATAGACTGTTCCAATTTACCATCCAATGATACAATCTTATTTTTATTGTGGGTCATATTCAAAACAGAAGTCCAATTAAAGTTGCTACCGGCAAAGTTTATGGTACGCAGTTCCAGTTCCCAACCTCTATTATTCAGTTGTCCCAAGTTCCCCAAATAATTTTGGAAACCGGTAGTGCTACTGATAGGACGATTGTAAAGCAAATCTTTCGTATCGCGATTATAATATTCCAAGCTGACAAAAATACGATTGATAAATGCCAGGTCGAGTCCCAAATTCAAGTTATAGTTCTTTTCCCATTTAAGGTTCGGGTTCGGTAATGCCGATTCATAAGATCCACCGCCTCCCATATAATTCTGCCCGTAGGAATAAAGTCCCATATATCCGTAAAGAGCACCCGGTTGATTACCATTCACACCATACGAGGCACGTATCTTTAAATCACTCAGCACACTCTTTATAGATTGCATAAATTTTTCCGCACCTACATTCCACATACCGGATACAGACCAAAAATTTCCCCAACGGTTCTCGGGTGACAGGCGTGAACTGCCGTCACGACGAAAGCTACCAGCAATATAGTAACGGTCATCATAATCATAGTTGATACGGGATACATAAGAAATCATTCTTGAATCCTGAGTAGAAGACACAAAGCTGTTCAATGATGCTGCATTATCCGGTTCCACCAAATAATCTGAAGGAAGTTTGGATTTATCCCCCATTGCTTTGTCAGTCTGATAATTTTCAATTTCATAAGCTATCAATGCGTCCACATGGTGCAACTGTGCTATAGTCGTATTGTATCCCAATGAAGTGGAAGAAATCAATTTACTATATTCTATAAATCCCTTTGCCGTCTGTGCATCACTACCACTTTTAGCTCCGGCTCCACTCAACGGATTCCAATAACGGGAATCTTTCTGAATATTATAATCATAGCTAAGCGTTTCTTTTAATTTCAACCCTTTGATAATATCTATCGAAGCATAGCCTGTAGAAAACATACGTGTCATGCGGGTACGGTTATAATCTGTACGGATATCACGCAACGGATTCACATTGCTACTGGGATATGACCCTACATAATTCCCTTCAGCGTCACGTACCGGAAAAGACGGAGTGGTGTTCAAAGCCACACAAAGGAAAGGATTAATAGATGATCCACGCTCCTCATTCATTTCCTGATTCAATTGAGAGAACATCACATTGGCACCCACTTCCCCACGGGAACCTACCTTCTGGGTTACATTCAAACGCGCTGTATATCTATCTAGATTAGAATTTTCCACCAAACCCTCCTGACGGTTAAAACCCAATGAAGAATAGAACGTAGTCTTGTCATTACCTCCCGATACGGACGCTTCATAACTTTGATGATGTGCCGTACGCATTAATTCCTTTCTCCAGTCAGTATATCCCAGTTCCGGAATGGAGGCATAATCATTGATATGTAAATCAGCATACTCTGTGGGCGACGCCAATCCCGCCTCCGGATTCTTGGCTATCTCATCTTGCTGAAAGTTCATCAAACCTTCATAAATTAGCTCTCTACGCTGCTCCCCATTCAACGTTGGACGGAATTCCACAGCAGCATTAGAAAAGCCACCATCAATTTTTAATGTAGCCTTAGCACGTCCCTTTGTACCTTTTTTAGTGGTTATCAGAATCACACCGTTTGCCGCACGTGAACCATATAAAGAAGCCGCCGCCGCATCCTTTATGACTGTTATATTTTCAATATCCGAAGGGTTCAGCGTACTCATTATATTCGTTTTAGAATTATTCATGTAAGCGGCATCTGCCGAGCCACCACTCAAGCTTCCGGAAGTCACCGGTACTCCGTCAATGACAAACAAAGGTTCTTTCGATGCATTGAATGACCCCATACCGCGAATACGTATACTTTGATTAGCACCCGGCTGACCGGAATTTCCCGAAATGGACACACCCGGAGTCATACCCTGCAACTTCTGTTCTACCGATACAACCGGAACGTTCTTCAACAAGTCCCCCCGTAATGTATTTGCCGAACCGGTAAATGAGGATTTGGAAAAATTACCATAGCCTGTCACCACAACCTCGTCCAATCGTTGTGTATCCGGACGTAAAGATACATTCAGTACCCCATTGGCAGGTATCTTCGCCGTTAGTGTACTCATACCTAAAAACTCAATCACTAATGTTTTGTCTTTGTTGGGAACTTCCAGAGAGAAATTGCCATCTATATCTGTCACCACACCGATAGATGTACCGGGTATTTTGACAGTAGCTCCAATTAATGGTTCTTTATCCTCTGCTGAGAGAACACGTCCTTTCACTGTTCTATTCTGAGCTTGCACGTACAAACCGAATAAACAAGCCAAAATGAAAAAAACATACCTAGATTTATTCATGATTTATATTTATATAATTATATAATAATTTATCATGTTCCGGTCAAAAGATATGCCAACAACAATAACCGCCCGTCAAATCACTGTATATTAACTAAATAAGCAAACAGAACATCTGTAAAACTGTAGAATAAATCCACATGAATGTAGAATTTGTCCACACAAAAAAAGGGTGTGATACCACACCCTCTCATTTAATAATTATTTAAAATTAATTTTTAGTATATCCCGGATTCTGCTCCATATCAGGACTAAATGTAAACTGGTCTGTTGGAATCGGTAAAACACATTTATAATAATCCCAGTCTATTTCCTCCACGATACCCGGTAAATGATATCCTCCCTTACGAACAATGGTCTTTCCATTTCTCAACATATCAAAGAAACGATGCCCCTCACCTATCAATTCTTTACTTCTTTCTTCCAACACCCTATCCAATGTATATTCAGCCGCCGTTACTTCTTTTACAGGATTAGCACGCTGCACAATTGCATTCAGATAATTCAAACCCTTTACGGCAGATGCCCCACCTATTTTCACTCCGGCTTCCGCCGCATTCAAATAGACTTCAGACAAACGGAAAATAACATAATTATTTTCAAAAGATGGAGTCGTAGCATCTGTTCCCGGCCATTTTTTCAACCACCATACATCATTTTTATTATAAACATTCTTTTCCAGCAACAGACAGCGAATATCATCCGGATCACTCAATAACTCATCCACAAATTTCTGAGTAGCAAAAATCTCACGATACCCATTCCAATGCATTAGATATGCCAATGAACTTCGTCCTCCATTATCATCTGTACTATTAGCAATTTCAAATAATGATTCCGTACCAAACGTATTTTTCAGATCCCATGCCGGAATATATTCATCACGTGTATAAAGACGGTACATTCCATTTCCTTCCACTTCTTCAATCAAGTTGCTTGCCATTTGAAACGCCTTCTCGTTATCATCATGATACAGATAAATACGAGACAGCAATGCTCTTGCAGCATACGCATTCATCCGGCTGTTATTTTTAGAAGTACTCATTAAAGGTATAGCCTCCTCCAATGTATTGATTATGAACTCATAATCCTTTGCTACAGTGCTGCGTGGCGGATTTTCATCTAATGTAATTGCATGATCTACAATTGGAGCTCCCCAACCGGCCCCTTTATCCTTAGTATAAGGATAACCGAAACAACGGGTCAAGTCAAACTGGCAAAGTGCCATGATAGTCATCGCCTCACCTTTTAATTCCTTTAATCTTTGCTCTGAACCTTGCACTTTTCCATCATCAATCGCATTGATCACATTCCATGCATTACGGATAATATAAAAAGGACGTCCCCATAAATATCCGGCATTTAAGCTTGTAGAGCGATGATCATATAAATAACACCGGTTACAAGTTCTTCCGCTATTATAAGAACTCTGCATATCATCCCCTTTCATATCCCCATAAAAAAACATGGTTCCGCCATAATAGCCATAGCTGGACATCAAATCATACAATCCATTCACAGCATTATCTATATCCTGCTCTGTACTCAGTGCCAAATCCGTAGAAACGCTATCACCAGGATGAGTGGTTAAAAAATCATCCCCGCACGATACGGCCAATAAAGAAATCAAGCCTAATATAATTATATTTTTTTTCATAAACAGTTCGGTGTTAATTGATTAGAATTTAAGTTCAAGTCCAAATGCGAATGTTTTAAGAGGAGGAGTAAAATAACTTACAATTCCATTCAACTCCGGATCATATTGATCGTATGCAGCCCATGTCAACAAGTTGGTACCCGAAAAATAAATACGGGCAGAATTAATACCTATGGTTCTTAACCAAGACTGAGGAGCAGAAACGCCAACAATCAAACTTTTCAAGCGCAAATGATCTGTACTATGAATACCACGTGATGAGTTCCACCAGCCACCATACTCTTGTCCATACACATATCGGGGAACATCTGTTATATCTCCCGGCTGTTTCCAACGGCGGCGTAACTCTGTACTCTTATTGTATTGTGCCGTATAGCCGTCATCTTGCAAAGCATACATGGCACCATCGTAAGAATATCCACCTAAATGAAACGACAAATTAAAAGATAAATCAATAAACTTATAATTAAACGTATTCATCAATCCACCGGTTAATTTAGGATATATATCTTTCAACTCCACACGGTCGGCATCATTGGGATCATACACAATATTCCTGCTTCTATTGCCATTTTCGTCTTCTTTATTGTCATAATACATCGGGCGTCCGTCATTAGGATCCACTCCGGCATATTCTCTCAAATAAATTGTCGCATACGAACAGCCTTCCTTTCTGATATAATTTCCATCTATAAATTCCGGAAGATCCGCCAGTTTTACAATCTTATTTTTATTATGTGACAAGTTTAAAGAAGTTGTCCAACTAAAATCTTTGGTTTGAATATTACTTGAGCGTACTTCTATTTCAAAACCGGTATTTTTCATTTCACCCACATTCGTAAGAATACTGCCAAAACCACTAATAGAATTCAATTGCTTACTCATCAATAAATCCTTAGTCGTTCTGGTATACCAATCGAAAGTCAAATTAACCCGTCTGAACAGACTTAAATCAACCCCCAGATTCAATGCATAGTTCTTTTCCCAAGTCAAATCAGGATTAGCAATAGCATCTTCCCACGGAGCAGGTTTCCCATTATAAAATGCTCCGGTAGTATAAGTTCCATGATAACCATAATAACCGGTCGGCAGATTACCGTTCACACCATACGATGCTCTTAATTTCATATCCGACACAACATTCTCCCACGGTTTCATGAAGTTTTCCTGAGAGAGTCTCCATGAAGCGGAAACAGCCCAAAAGTTTCCCCAACGGGTATCAGGTGCCAATCGGGAAGAGCCATCACGACGGAAACTGAGACCTGCATAATATTTATCATTATATCCATAATTCAAGCTTCCCACATACGACACCATAGCATCTTCCTGCCTTGTATTAGTAAGATCAGCAGGTTTGGCACCATTATCCAACGACGGATTAAGTGTTTGCCCGTAAACCTGTTTCTCACCATACATATCCTCATAATCGTACTTCATAACCTCATACGCTAAGACCGCATTAATGTTATGTTTACCAAACGTTTTATTATATGCCAGATTCGTTTGTGAAGTATAACTCATTCTCTCAATCATCATCATCTGTCCGGATCCCTGTGTAGCTTCCCCATCTTTACCGTCAGGCGAGTAAAAGAAAAAGTCTTTATTTAAAGAATAGTCTACTGTAAAGATAGTAGATAACTTCAACCCATCCAAGATATGATAGGCAGCCTTGGCAGATGCCATTGTACGTGCCAGACGTGCATAATTTGAATCTACAGAATTCTCATACAGCGGGTTAATGCCTCCATTATTCTGGAAACCCGTATGATAGCTGCCATCCTCATTATAAATAGGTATAGAAGGGGTCAATTGATATTTTGAAGAATAAAGCGCACTGGCATAATACTGTCCCTCCGGCGTATGTTTATTACGAGTCCATGAAAAGGTAGCATTCATTCCATACTCAAATTTATTCCATTTACTGTTTGCATCAATACGACCGGTAAAACGTTCCATTCCTGAATTTATGCTTATACCTGTCTGATTGGTATATCCTAACGTACCAATAAAATTCGACTTTTCATTACCTCCGCTTACAGACAAACTATAGTCTTGCTGATGTCCTTTTTTCAATAAAGCATCTTCCCAATCAGCATATCCGTTGACCGGGCGTGCCGCATAATTGTCAATTTGTCCATCCGCATAAGCCTTTGCCTCGGCTTCCGAGTCCCCCTGATTCAAACGATAATTAACAAATCCCTCATAAATCAATTCCCTACGCTCTTCACCACCCATTATCGGACGATAATTGTAAGCAATATCCGTAATACCGTAAGTAGCCTGCATACTCACTCTCATTTTACCTTCCTTACCTTTTTTAGTAGTAATAAGGATTACACCGTTAGATCCTTTTGCTCCATATAATGAAGCAGAAGCGGCATCTTTCAATACGGTTATACTTTCAATATCCGCAGGATTTAATGTCTCGATCAAACCAAGTCCTCCCGCGCTGGCATTGGCACTTAGACCACTCATATCCCTAGACGCTACCGGCACACCGTCCAATACATAAAGAGGTTCTGTAGAAGCATTCATAGAAGCAATTCCACGCACCCGCACTGTAGCTTTAGAACCCGGCTGGGAAGAACTGGCTACTGAACTTAACCCCGGAATATTAGCCTCCATCATCTGTGCTACAGACACAACAGGCAATGACTCCAATTTATCCGTATTCAAAACAGAAGCAGACCCCGTATAAGTAGCCTTCTTAAAATCACCATAACCAGTCACTACCACTTCATCCATCAACTGAGAATCCTCCTTCAGCATCACTCTTATTTGCCCGTTAGCAGGCACTTTCACCTCCGCCGATTTCATACCGATGTAACTGATTACGATAATATCACCCTGTTTAGCATCAAGAGCGAAATTACCTTCAATATCGGTAATCATACCGGTATTGGTTCCCTTGATAATTACGGACGCCCCGATTAAAGGCATTCCGTTAGCATCCTGCACATTACCTGAAACATGTTTTTTCTGCTGTACGCTTTCCACACGATCTGAAACCGGAGAAGATAGTGCATGGTTTTCCACTGCGAGCACGGAGCTCAATCCTGTAATAGACATTGCCGAATAGGCAACTACAAACAAACATCTGCATTTGTCTGTAATTCGAGTGTGTGTGTCTTTATTCCTCATAAAATTGAGTATATTTATAAATACCATATATGAGTTCAGCTTATTCATACATATTCCAATCGTCATTCTGTCACCGAATAAGCCTAATCTTTCTCCGTATTATATTAAGGTTGTGACAAATATATAAATTAAAATCTATAAAAGAAACAAAATGAATATTTTTTTCTCCTCATATCGATAAATAAAAATACAACATTCATCCAAATAAAAAATGTGCCAAAAGTATTTACTACCTTTGGCACATACCCACCCGGCTGTTTGATATATCAATAAACTGCCGAAGCGATCACTTGTATAAACAAAATAAGGAACACCATTGCAATCGGATACACCGTAGCGTATGCAACACTCGGAATATTACTATCTACCATGGAATCGGCTGCCGCAAGACCGGGCGTACTGGTCATACCACCAGTGATGGTGCCCAGCAAATCCAACAAACTGATTTTAAAGACCAACCTGCCAACCACAACAGCAACCAGCATAGGCACAACAGTAATGGCCGCCCCCACTCCGAACAATAACAATCCGCTCTCCTGAAAAGTAGCCACCAGATTCTTACCGGCAGAAGTACCGACCTCAGCCAAAAACAGCAATAAGCCCAACTGACGTAACAACTGATTGGCAGGACCGGACATAGACCACAATATGGGTCCTGTCTTTCCCACGGCACTCAGCAACAATGCCACCATCAATACTCCTCCGGTCAATCCGGGTGAAAATGAAACGCTGTCTGAAAATGAAATATTTATTTTACCGAACAATACACCTAATACAATCCCCATAGCTATCGGGAAGAAATCAGTATCAGACAACTGTTTGGCATTATTCCCCAACAAACGAGCAACGCCTCTGAGTCCTTCCCGTTCACCGACCACCATCAACTTATCACCGAATTTCAAGGCCAAATCCGGAGAAGGTGACAAGTCTATGCCGCTTCGACGGATACGGGTTACCGTACAACCAAAGTTACGTTGTAAATTCAGATCTCCCAATTGCTTGTTTATCATATCTTTCTTTGTCAGCAATAAAGATTCAATCTCCTGTGTCTGGTCCAGAGGCAATTCGCCTTCCTCCCGTTCTCCAACCAATACGGCAAACTGATTCAGCGCTTCCTCACTTCCCACCGCCTGCACATAGTCGCCTTCCAGCAACATGGTATTCGCTTTAGGCATCAATATAGAATCCTCATGCTTTACCCGCGAAATAACGGCTCCCGTCATGGCACGCGCATTTATTTGCGCCAAAGTACGTCCGAATACCGCTTGATTGGTCACTCTGAAAATGCAAGTTGTCAGTTCCGGAAAACCGCTGCGCCGTTCCAGTTCCAACCTGCGCGCTTCTTTATCCAGATCCACCCGCATAATCTTGGGTAACAGCTTCACAAACAAAATCACCCCTATCACTCCAAACGGGTAAGCAATACCGTATGCAATGGAAGCCAACGGTGAATTTGTACTGTCTATAGCTACCGCCAGACCAGGCGTACTGGTCAATGCCCCTGCTATCAATCCCACCACACTGGGCGTATCAATGTCGAAAGCATACTTCAGTCCTACCGCCGTCAGACAGGCAGAGCAAATAATAAGCATAGTAATAAGAATCAGTGTCTTTCCTTTACTCCTGAAAGAATCAAAAAATCCGGGACCGGCCTGAATACCGATGGTAAAGATAAAGAGCACCAAACCGAAGTTCCCCAATTCTTTAGGAATGATCACACCGAAATGTCCGAAAAGCAAGGCAATGAAGATAACGGCCGACACATCCAGCGACAAGCCCTTTATCTTAATCCTCCCTAGCATAAAACCCAACGCTACAATAAGAAAGAGCGAGAAATAAGAAGAATGCAGTAAATCAATTAACATATTTTTAAGAGGTTAGTTTCAGAGCACAAAGATAGTAAAAAATGCCAAATGCTGAAACCTTCCCCTTATGATTCCATTTTATATTTTCAGATCGCCCATTTAATGATACATATAGATTTCAGATCTCCTCTTTCGGTGGTCTGATAAAACATTCATTTAATATCAGAACTTCATTATATCCCAATACTTTAACCTTATGAGTATATAAACATTCCAACAAATCATCTTGGGTATTCTGAAAAGCAGTAAACGGTGCCCTATGGGAATGTTCAGGTATAGATATATTTAAGTAAATCCGATGTGATTTATAATCTACAATATTCAATTCCACCAATTTGTTCAATGTTTCATACAATTGTTTAAAAGCATCTCCTGCATTCCTCTCTATGTTCTTTTCCAAACAATATTTAAGTTCAACCAAGCAAACCCATCCCTTACTGCTTGCCCTACTGGAAACAAACATACATTCACACTGATCAGAACCTTTCAACACAGCCGGATTCTCCTCAAAATTCACTGCCCAATAAGTCGTTTTTCTTGGATTAATCAAATGAAAAGAAGCTATATCATCAGGATCTTCTTCCTTTATACATACTTTCCGTTTACCGGCTGTCGCTTGTGTATAATCCATGACATAGGCGTCACCTGTCATCTCATTATATCTTGTAAAAGCTTCAATCCTCATCACAATAATCCATTAAGGCAGCAAAGTCTGTCATGATATTCTTCATTATCCGATCAAAATAGTTATTGCGAATCAATCCTCTTTCATCTTGAATAGTATAGTTCGGATTCTCTTTATAAGGAAAAAATTTTCCATTTTTAATCTCCCATACAGAAACATCCTCCGGCTTGACAAACGAATCCTTCATCTTTTGTAATCCCTCCTCTTCTTCCGGTATATTTTCTTGTACCAAAGCCCCCAGCATGCAATTATTCAGTGCATAAAGCAGATAAGGGCTGTGGGTAGTCATCAGTAAATGATCCCGTCCGCTATTGATCATCTCCAACAGATCATAGATAAGATCTTTTTGAGTTTCGGGAAACAAATTCAACTCCGGCTCTTCCACTATAATGTTGGAGTAATGAGGATGAGAAATATTCTCTTCAAGTTCCAAAACGGTTTCCAACAAATTATCCAAAGAATCATTACCCGCTTTTTTCAAGGTCTTTGCTGTTCCTAATATCTTTTTGAACCCTGGAGAAAGCTTTGCTTCTTTTACTGCCTGATTCAAGAATTCCTCATCCATAACAACATTCATTTGTTTGGAAAACATTTTAATATACTCCCTGGACAATGCCCCTTCTATTCTGTCTTTCTTTTCAAAAGAAATATCTTCCTGATGATCATATATCCAATGGGTTAAATAATATACATAAACATACAACGGCACAACCGACTGCAACCCGCTGGAAGCCTCCTCCAATCCTATTTCTTTTCCATCTTCCAGCACAATCATATCCTTTTGGGATGATTCGTCATAATAATACTTCAATTTCAGTTTCAGCAAATCGACAGCATTTTTCTTTTGGAACTTTTGATGAACTTCCAACCAGTCAAAAATAAAGCTTCTTGTATTATATTCAGGCATCTTCAATGACGCAATATTGGGTAACGTAACAGCATTTCTTTCAGCGGGTATATAAGCGACTTTGCCAATTTTGCACCTTTCAAACCCGTCTTTTAATTTAGCGAAGCACATATCTTTTGTATAACAAAAATCAATAGCATCACCCACAAAGAATATAGCATATCCTTCATTCAGATAGTTTTTCAATTTATGAAACTCTAGCAACTGTTTTTCCACAAAGCTCCAACTTACATAATCAGTGTTACGACGCATCAGCACATCCTTTTCCAACCATAGACAGAAACTGATAACCTTAGCTATTGTACTTTTCCCACTGCTTTGCGGACCAATCAGCATGTTCACTTTATTCAAAGTAAAATCAACATGCTCTATCGGACCGATCTTATCTATTATAAATTTTGGCATAAACTCTGTTCTGACGAATTCAAACTTTTTAAGAGAACAAAGATAAACCTCAAATCCGCAACTAAGCCCTTGAACGTCCTTATTGCGTTTACACGTCCTCTCATTACTGAATTTGCAG
>NZ_JBCOCI010000089.1:0-19724 GCF_040929485.1 Phocaeicola sp. RTP21198st1_B8_RTP21198_201120
ATCTGCAAATTCAGTAATGAGAGGACGTGTAAACGCAATAAGGACGTTCAAGGGCTTAGTTGCGGATTTGAGGTATAACTATTATTCCTGCTGGTAGTGAAAACGAACATTATTATTTCGCGCTCTACCATCCTGTATTAAGAAGTAATTATTCCATCGAGCGGTCACCTTTACCCAAAGAAGATATTCTTATTGCCTTATTACTATACAAAGCTTATTATATCGATCATAACATGGAACTAATTTCTGTAAAAAAGTTTGTAGCTCTAATCCGTATGGATATGCCCGACCTTAAAAGCATGTGCAACATTTGCTGATCAAAACAAAAGGCTCCAAAGAACGTTTTACTAAAACAAATGATATCCGTATTGATCAAGAAGTACAACACACATTCAAAAATTTCCATAAGCTGAGATGGATAAATTTGAAAGAAGACGATTTTACTAATCTCCCTGAATTTCAACGTATTACTCGTAAATTTGCAGATTATATTAATCACATAGACGAATGGCTTAAAGAAGAATAAACATGAAGAAATATCCTCGTATTTACAGTCTGTCTACCATTGGTATCATACACCATCAAAAGAATGATTACATTTTTCATCCCTATTGTACTGATTTTATTGGTGATAGTGATTCTGGCAAAAGTATTATAGCCGATTTACTGCAACTTATATTTGTTGGTTCTTCCGTTTTCCGTTCCGCAACCATACCAGTCAAAGACAGACGAGAACCTGATGGTCTCGTTTTGCGGTCGCCTGGCAAATCTTTAGATTATGGATATGCATTTGTTAATATAGAAATAGCCAACGGACAATTTGTTACAGTAAGTGCCTATCTTGAAAGCACTTCTAAAGCCACACGCCCTTTTATTGTACAAGCAGGGCTGACTATTGAACAAGATGATTCTGCCCCATGTCGAAGCCTCTTTATGCCATCGATTTTCAAGATGACGAATGTATCATTCCATTAGATGATATTATTGAATACATGGAGGAAAAAGATTTGGTTTTTAAAGAATGGTAACGCATTTCTTATTTTCACAAAGTACTCTATAAAAATAAAATACTCCCTCTTGACCTCACCGATAAAGATAAAGCATCAAAAGATTATGCAAAAATAATTCAATCATTTTCACGGGGCAAAGAACTTGACACAACAAAAAGTTCCAGTTTATCAGATTTCTTATTTGGACAGGAAAAAGGAAAAGAGTTCATGAATAAATACAAGTCAATTGTAGAAGATATAGAAAAAAAATGCAATAGATTATGGAAAAAATAACCATGAAATTACTTTACTGACACAAAAATACTTTCAAGTTAGTGATTTATATAAAATGTTGATTAAAAAAAAGAAAGCGAAAAAACATACCATACTTATCAATATGTGTTTTTACTAAAAGACTATAACGCGAATAAAAAAAGTATCCAAAAGGAATTGTTTGTTTTTTTGCAAGCTATAGAAGATTCATCAGGATTAAAAATATTGGTCCAATACGAGTTAGAAGAGGCCCAAAGAAATCAGAATAAGAAAAAGTCAACATATAAAGAAACAAGTGATATTTATAGTGAATGGTGACAAAAGAAAAGTTTGCTGAGCAGTGCCAACAAAATGATTGAACAATTAAATATTCTTCCTAAAGATTTGGCAAACTATTATGAACAATACAGAATACAAAAAAAGACTATATCTACTATAAAGATTTGAAGGATAAATTGGTTAACTCACATATGATTGATCTTTTTGCAAATTCAGGCTGGAAAGATGGATTAGTTACGGGAAATAGCTTTTACCTCAAAAAGATAAATGAACTACATAACCGTTTATCACAATTGCAAATAGTAGAGCAATTTCATTATATAAGCAATCCTAATTCACTTATACATTGGGCTCTGACGTACGTCTTTATCCTGCCCTCTTCCTTTCTACGGTTAAGTTCTTCCACTTTTTGGGCGTATTCCTCGTTTTTCTATTCAAAGGTCTGTACCGCTTGTTCATATTCTGTCGGTTCGGAGAGCTGCTCCTTTTGCGGTGCTTCGGGTGCTTTGGGAAATTCCCTTGCCGATACGTTATAGTCGAGTTCCTTGATTTCATGCCCTTTCTTGTCCAATTTTTGGAGTGCCGTGTCGTTTCGACTTCCGTAATAGGGTCGGGCAATCACCAGCTTCGGGTCGGATTTCAATAGTTTCTCCGTTTCTTTTGCCACATGTGCTGCGTTCTTGACCCCCAGACATTTGGTACAATGTCTGCACCCATTATGTTCGGCAAAAAGGTTGTAGTTGGCTGCGTTGTGTGCACACGCCTTGCATTCCGTCTTGTCGAACTTGTATTGTTCAAGGTCGGTTGTGTAGTATTTCTCAGAATGTTTCTTGAACAGATTGAGCGTGTAACCGTTCCAATCGTCCCTATTGCCCTGCTTCAGGTGGTTCTCGTACACGTCCTTTTGGATATTGGCTTCATAGGTACTTATTTCCTCAGCCAACGCTGACGGTGATTGTCCCGTTATCCAGCAGTTCACCGATAGGTTCATACAATTCGTTCAGTTTCAAACGTGTATAGATATACTTCTCGCTCCATCCGAAGCGGCTGACGAGTGAGTACATATCGTGTCTGCCCTTTTCAAGCAGGCGTTTGAAGGCTTTCGCTTCCTCGGTGGGGCGTACCTGCTCACGCTGTAAGTTCTCGCTTAGTGACATGTCCTCCGCTTCATCGTCTGTTATATGGTCGTATATGGTTGCCTTTATTGTCTTTGCTCCTGCAAGCAGTGAGGCACGGTAGTGGCGTTCGCCGTAGATGATTTCGTAACCGCCTGCCGTGCGTGGACGTACGGCAATGGTTTGTAAGACCCCATTTCCCGAATGCTGTCCGCAAGTTCCTGCAAGGATGTGTCATTGAACGTCTTGCGGTGATTATCCGCACTTGGGTGTACGGCTGTGATATCAAGGTCTATTTCAGCCGTTGCCGTTGCAAGCGGTGTCTTGGGCATGGTTTGCCCCACCGCTTCGGCAGTTGTGGGTACGTTTTGCGGTTAAAGTAATATCATCGGTTTGGGGATGATTGCCAAAGCGGTTACTTTCACTGCCGTTTCTTTCTCTAATTTCTGAACTTTGTTGTTCTTCCGTGCATTCTTGTTCGTTTTCATAACTATAAATTTTAATGGGTTGATATTGATTGAATTAATTTTGATAGGTAGGGTGGAACAAACCGCCCTGCCTTTTTCGTCCCTATGCGTTGGCATACATTGCGAGTGTCTCACGTACTTTCTGCTTCCTGCTGTATATCCATCCCGCACACCTTTCACCGTTGTAGATGAAGTTCGTACAGAAAACAGATCGTTCAAGCCTTTCAAGACATCTTTTATCAGCTTGGTGTCCCCGAATACGCCTATCACCTTTTCGCTGTATTCCACGGTTTCAAGATTGAGCGTTGAAAGATCTGCGAATGTTGTCGGCTGTTTCGCTGCGCTTTCCTTTAGAGGTGCTTTCAGATAAATGTTGGCTTCGTCCCCTGCAGTGTGGGTGTATCGTTCTATAAACTTTTCAAGGTCGTAAATCCGTTCTTTTTGAAATCGTCCAACCGCTATACTTGTTGCGTTCCAAATACATACCGCCCCCCATGCTGTAATTTTCACGGTGTTCGTATTCCTTGTCATTCTCTGCCAAATAAGCCGTTCCCTCAAAATTGGCGGCATATTTACGCATTTCGGAAAAGAGGTTTCGTGTATGGGTGGAAAAGCCTAAAATCACGGCTCTCTCTATACGGTAGTCGTGGTAGTCCGTATAGCTGTCACACTCGCTCACCCGTAGTTCACCGACAAAATGACGGCTTTTGCATTCGAAGGGATAAGGAGGCGCAAGCGTTCCGCTCCGATTTTTGCGGTGTGTTCGTTCCTCTGCCGTTCTTTCTCCGCTTTCTTCTCCCTCGCTTTGGTAAGCAGGGCAGCCGTTTCCAACAGATCTAAAAACTTGGGGTTCGCATCGTCATAATACATGCCTATCCCGAATTTTTCCGACAAAGGTCGGATAAGATCGGAAGTATGAAATTCGTACGTCCGCAAATTGATAAGATGATAGGTTATTCCCTACTGGATGCGGCTTACTTCATACACTACATAGCTGTCGTAGCTGTAACCTTCCAGCATTACCACTTGATTGACTGAAACGGTCTGTTCGTCTCTGTCATAGCTTCTGTTCGCTCCCAATAAATGTACTTTGTTCATAATGAATTGTTTTAATGATTAATATTTCGGTTCAGAGTATCACGCAAAAAAGGATGATGAAAAAGAGAAGAATGAAAAAGGGTAAGGACAGTGGAAAAGATGCGCCATACTTAAACGGATGAGGAAAACCACTACCGCCAAAACCGCCAACGTGGGCAGAATACCGCCTAAACTCGTCACCATACCACCAACGAAGGCACACACGAAACGCACCGCCACATACGCAACGAAACCGACCAGTAACCACTTCACCAAAATTTTTATGCCGATTGGAATGGAGCCGAAGCCTCGTTTCAAATCTTGCTGTATTTCTGTTCTCTTTTTCATAACATTGACTTTTTTATGCTTTGTCGGTGGCTTCACCTTGCTCGTTTCAGGAGGCAGATTTTTAGAGGCCCCGACTGTAGCTTCGCACCCTGAACCATGCAAGGGGAAGTCATGACGAGGTAATAAAAATGAGGAAATTGTTATTTGAGGAAAAAGAGATAAGAAAATATGGCAAGATTCGAGAGGATTGCTATCGTCTCAATCAGTATATGACTATTCACAACATGGTGGGTGTTAAGCCCAACCGATTAAAACCGTTTGGATGAGAGTAGTTGTATAAAGAGAAATTTTCACATATGGTTATATGAGAGGTTTGGACTGAAATACCCAGACCTACTCGATCTAAAGTCTTAGGTTATTATTTCTTTTTATGCCCTTGTGTCCAGCTTTGCATCCGTTTGGTTAATGCTTCTTTCAATGAATCCAAGAAAGATGTCTTATTGTTACGGATACGCATATCGCTGAATGTGCGTGAATGGTTAGAGTCCAATTCAATATTAAAAACGGTCTGGATATAGTCAAAAAGTTTTGCCAAAGGAATATCACCAAAGACTTTACGGCTATCCCATGCGTAGATTTGCTCGTAAAGTTCTGTTTTTGTCGCAACCCATGTGATACGGACACGAGGTAAAGACTGCTCTAACTGGCGATTTTCCAATGCTTCGAGTTCCTTATTCAGATATACCATCAACATCTCGTTAGCTTTCAGCCTAGCAAACTTGAAATCGCAATTAGTAGAAAACATCGGTTCACGTTCGTAATAGAACAATTCCAAATAAAGAGCCGTGTCAATACGTCCTCGTAAATAATAAATTGAATCAAGGTGTGTCAAGCCTGAACGGTAATAATGTACAAAATCCGAACGTTTTGCGTTATAACGGTTGATAGCCTTGATTTCATCAATCAGATAAGCCCGCTGTGAATCTACTCCTACCGGACGATTCATTTCTATATTATAAATCTTACAATAAGAAAGCAATCGGTAGAACAAACGAGGTTTTATTTCTTTAAAGAAATCTATTTCTTCCGCTTCATCCTTGAATGTATAGGAACCAATAAATTCTTTTACCTTTTGAAAAGCATTAACTAATATTTGTGAGGTTTCAAGAGATTTCTTCATGATATTCAAATCCGCAGATTCGATTGTCTTCAATTTCTTTTCAATCTCTTTTTCGAGATTATTAATAAAATTATCCATTGTCGGCGTAATAACAGCAACAACCATAAAGATAATCACGACTGCCTGTTTCCAATAACGGCGCATAAAATCTACCGAAAGAAAAACTAACTTCGCAAACAATCATGAGAGTATCGGGATCTCAAAGACAATGTTCATCGCAAGGCACATCATTAAAAGTGTTAAGATATACGAATTGCACACAATCAAATTATCCACCTCACCACTTACCTGATATGTTTACAAAAAGCGAAAAGTCTGTGGAAAGATCAGAAAGTAGCTGCCCCCCAAATCCAAACATCACAGAGCTGACTCCGACTGTCTGCGTGATATATCGCCGTTCGTTATCGTATAATGTGGGAGAGACAAAACGGAATAACTGATAAAGAATATATGGCGAAGCACACAGCACGCCAGCACATAGGGCCGTCTTCATGTGGATGATGAATTGCCGCGCTAACCCTGTATTAATAAGTCGAACGGAAAATGATTTCATTGCACCTCCTGCCCATGCAGCCATCCGGTTGAGCAGCTGATAGGTAATAAAACCGTCATCCTTCGGTACGAGTACAACGCCAAATAACTGTTCTTTGAAAAAGAAAACCACGATACCGAACACGACGGCTACGGCGACAATTTTTATAATTGCCGCCCGCAACACGTCCAGATGTTCCCAAAAAGATTGTGTATTCGCTTCAGTAGCCATCAGTTATCCTTTTTGTTCTATGTCCTTTATTTCGTCTATCTCTTTTTCTACATTGTTCATCCCTTCCTTGAAAGAGCGAACGCCTTTGCCGATTCCTTTCATCAGTTCAGGAATCTTCTTGCCGCCAAAGAACAGCAATACAACCAATACGATCAGCAGTACTTCCTGCATGCCGATACCGCCGATAAATAGTGGTGTTACCATCATAGCTTTTATTTGTTTATTTTACTTTTAATAAAAATGACCCGGAAGGCAGACATAATTAGCTCATTCCGGATCATCTTCTCCTGTTATTGTATATTGTCGAATGTAAATTCTAGACGGCTGTCCATCTCATCGAAAACCATCAAATCCGAAGTAACTTTCCCTATCGGAATAATCCGCATGGTCAGTTGCCCCATGTCAGGGTCATCTGCTTTGGCATAAAAGATGGCAATCGTGTTATTGGAAGGACAATAAGTGATGTCACCGTTTTCGAAACGAAGCTGCCCCTCTTCGGTATTAGTCGGCCGCCGGGGCATAGAACCGTAATATTCACGGCCTCCATAGCGTCCCAAAGTCGCAGTCAGAGGAAACATACCCCGGATTTCGTCAGCTAACGGGGTGTCGAGCCATTCCCCGGTAAACGTATGCCCTCCGGCAGTAATACGAACCGACGCACCCTGCGGCTCTTCCCGTTCGATACCGATTCGTTCAAGCCAGTCCTGTACTTGCGATTCGGCGGAAGGTACGTCTGTTGCCTCAATAGCAATGCCTTCCAACACATTCGCACCAGTAGCTTCCTCTTTGACGGAATTATAGGTGCGGCCGGCTCCGTATCCGTCATGCGTACAGAACGGAACGACTGTTTTGCCGGAGAGGTCATAAGAGGACAGGAACGAACGTATTGCTTGCGGAACATCCAATGCCCAGTTCGGGTAGCCGATAAAGACAATATCGTATTGGTCCATATTCTCAATGCGGTTTTTAAGTGCGGGAAGTGTTCCGGCAGCCTGCTCCGCATGGTTCTGGTCGCGCACATCGTCGAACTCCGTCGGATAGGGTTCCGAAGTCTCTATCAGATGCAGGTCTCCGCCCACAGCCGTTTGGATATAGCGGGCGACCATTTCGGTCGTACCACGACGCGTTCCCTTATCTACAAGGATGCTTGCCCCAGTCGTGGCATCCACATCCGCCGCATAGTTCGTATTCCCCCAACGGCTGAACCAGGCAATCAGAATCTTTCCGTTTCCGGGGGTAACCGTTCCCGGATTGTCGTTATCATCATCGTCGTTTCCCGGATCATTGGGAACTTCGGGGATATCAATTTCTGAACTGTCATCCCCTGCGCCACATCCGGCAAAAGTCATTACCGGAACGAGCAGCAATAAAGATATAAATAACCGTTTCATAATCTTGCTTTTTTAATTGATTTGACTCAGCCAGTCGGCAATCATTGAGTGGCAGTTGGACGTTTGGCCTGAACGTATCCACAGGCTCGGTTCGAGGAAGTCGCCACCCGGAATGAGCCGTCGGGCATCAGACTCGACACCACTGATACCGCTGCTGGAACTGGATACGATCAGTCCGATGCTCTTACCCTCCATCAGACTACCATATTGGAACAGGAATGTTTGTAAGGGAGCTGCCATATTACTCCACCAAAGAGGTGCGCCTACGATAATCCGGTCGTAATCGGCGATATTCACCTCCACGGGTTTGATTTCCGGATAGGATGCCGCATCATTCGGATTATTCCGGATTGCCTGAATCAGCGCACTACCTATTGCGTAGTTATTGGCCGCATAGTCGAGCCCCTCTTCGGCAGGTTCGACCCGTACCACATCGGCTTCTATCTGCGTCTGCAAATCGCTGACGATGGTATGCACATTATTTGTAAAGCTGTAATACACAATGAGCGTTTTTCCCGATGTCGGGTCAGGATCGGGAGTCGGTGTCGGCACCTCGGTATCAGGTGCGTACGGTTCGTCTTCATCGGGAGAGCAGGCGCTCAATCCCACCGCTACAAAAGCGGCAAACAAAAAATACAGGTACTTTTTCATAACGCTTATAATTTAATTAAATGATTCAATGTCAGTTGTTTTTAAGAATACCTATTTGTTCGAGCCATTTCTCCACATCGCCGCGTGAATTTTCCGCCTAGCTGCCATATACGGCCAGACTTCCGAGTATTGTCGAATTGGGGCATACCGAACGGATGTCGCTGACGCTTTGAGCCGTGCCGCTACCGCCATGCGTGCAGAACGGGGCGATGTATTTGCCCGACAGGTCATAACCGGCCAGGAAACTTTTCATCGCCGATGTAAGGTGTCCTCCCCAGATAGGCGTCCCGACAATCAGCGTGTCGTACTCGTCCATATTCTCCACCTTTGTTTTCAACTCGGGACAGTAATCGCTCTCCAGCTCTCCCGGTGCGATCTGCGTCACCTCTTCATAAGTATCTGGATAGGGAACGACCATTTCCACTTCCACGATGTCGCCACCTATAAGGTCGTGGATATGATTGGCGACTGTCCGGGTATTGCCTCCCCATGAAAAATAGACGATCAGGGTCTTTCCCGCATCCCCTGAAATGGTTCTTCCCGGCTCTATCGCCGCCGGTTCTTCACTGCTGCACGATGTCGTCGCCAGCAGTAGCATAATCATAAGTGACAAAAAACTTTTCTTATACATATCGTTTATTCTATTTAATTGATCTACATTGCAAAATTACGGCAACTGCAAATCTTGGGCTTTGTTATAAAGGTCAATTTAATTTGCTGTCAGGCTCAGATTGTAATTCCCGCCATTTAATCTCTTTCGTCATCGGTTTGTTCAGCAAATCGAACATGTCCATCCGGCATTTTCCGGCGAAATCGAACAGTGTGGGAATGTACCGCTTATCCGTATTCAGCAGGGCATAAACCGCTTCTGTCATTTTCAATCGCAGCACCGTTTCAGGAATTTCCTGCCCCTCCCGCATGTAAGGTATCCATGACCGGAAAAGGCTCTCCGTTTCGGAAGTGGATGACAGACGGTGCAGGGCCGAGAGTTCCATAGTCGATGATTTGCAGTCGGATAGAGACAGAGTATGATAAAACTCGCACAAGAACTCTCGCGGAAGAGAGAAGAACAGAACCCGACAAGGCTCGTGCAATTCCGGCTCGGCATAGATGTGCGAATAGCTGTCACGTCCGATGAAGGCACTGTCGCCCCTTTCGATATTCAGCGTCTCGCCGCACTGGTTCCGCAAATACAACCGCCCGCTGTATAGATATACCAGCGTATGATTGGAAAAAAGATGACAGGCTTGAGATACCGTATCTATTGACTCGAAAAAATAAATATGCTGTTCTGTTTCCATATAAAGTTTATTCAGATACAGAAAGTCCGACAAGTTGGGCGGGATTGCTACGTACCATAAAATCCATCTGCTTCTGTGCAAGCCCGTTTTCCAGCAACGCAAGAATACAGCGGCGCATCCCATCCACAGGGTGAGGCATCCCCACCTGACCGAGGTCGGTCGTTATGATACTCCGCTGCGGGGCAATACGGGCAAAGTCCGCAAATTCTTTATCACTCATCCGCTCGAAATCGGGCAGTCCCGTTACCCGGTCCCCACAAATTGGTAATGTAGCTGTATTCCATCCACGCGCCGAGGTCGATACACCGTTTAATCTGGTCGTGCGTCATTTTCCAGATACCGGAATTGGCATGAGTCACGACACACTTTCTCACACCCACCTCACGGGCTTTCCGAGCCAGCGTGATGCTCTCCTCGGGCGAAGAGTGCCCCGTTGCGAAAATGATATTCGCCTCGGCACATATCTCCATGACTCGCACGACTTCAGACAGCACACGCCCGTTATCGTCCACGACGGGCACACCCTCTTTCTTGCCGTGATAGCGGATGTTCTGGTAAACGGCATCCTGTGTCGGCATCCAGATACAACGACAAAGATTGCCGGTTGTGGTTACGGCTTTTTCCGCAGCAAATACATTTACTTTATCCCCGTGTACCCGGTTCATACACAGGCTTCCGAACACCTCGAATCCCTGTAACTCCTGACGAATCAGATAAGCCCGGTCATGACAACTGAAATCGTTGGACTTGAACAGCATGGATTTGTAGCCGGCATCACGTGCCGCGCGGGCAAACTCCAATTCATTTCCCAAACGGGCTTTGGAATCCGGAGCGGCGTGCAGATGAATGTCACTGACACCACGCAGCAGTTCATCGGCTTCGGGCGAATCCGAATTTTCAGCGGCAGAGAATATCGGTGTCTGCGCATGTGATGGCAATACACCGGAAAGCAGTACGGCTCCTCCCGCCATCACAGAGTTACGGATAAAGTCACGGCGTGACAGATCTTGTTTATTTTTCATCATTTCCTTCGTTATTCAGTTCGACAATACCTATTTCCTGCAACCATGCGATAACCCGTTCATAAGCCGTATCATACGTTCCCCGACGAATCTGTATGCCCTCCAATACAGTTGATTGCGGGCAAAAGGAACGGACAAGCCGGTAGCTTGCCTCGGCAGAGCTGGTCCCGCTCGTGCAGAACGGAACGACGGTTTTTCCCGCGAGGTCATGTGTTGTGAGAAACGTGCGGATGGGAGGTGCGGCAGTTTCCACCCAGATAGGATAACCGATGAATATCACGTCATACGAAGAGAGGTTTTCGATATTCGTTGTCAAAGGCGGGCAATATCCGGATGCCACTTCTTCCCGGATTTGTGCCAGCAAAGTATCATAATCATCGGTATAAGTATCGGCCGTTTGAATTTCCACAAGGTCGCTCTTTACCGTGTCATGGATGTATCCGGCAATCGTCCGGGTATTACCCGTATGGGAGAAATAGACAATCAGCACTTTTTTGTCCCCGGAAGGTTCGACTGGCTCTTCCGTTTTTTCAACCGGAGGTGTTGTCGATTCTTCCGTTTGAGGTTCGCCCGCGGAACAGCCCGTAATGGCTAACATAAGCCATGCAAAGAGAAATAAAAGTTTCGTTTTCATATCTGTTATTTTTAAGTTATTCATTTGATGTAAAGGTAAAAGCAAAGCCCCGCAACGTCTTTGCTGCGAGGCTCAATTTGTTTTGTCAGGAAGTTCACTACCTTTTTTCTTGATTATTCAGTACCGGACTGAATGTGGCTTAATTCACTTAGCTGTTTCTTCACTCCATTGTTTACCAAAACTCGTCTGTTCCGTTTCCACGCACCCACGATGTCCGTGTACCTTACATTCATCCAATGCTGATTGTAACTGCCGGAACTCATCACCGGAAAGCGTGACGTTCCAAGCCCCCAGATTCTCCAGAATCCTTTCCTGGTTCTTGGAACCGGGAATAGGTACGACATTGGGATATTTATGGAGCATCCACGCAAGCGATATCTGGGCGTTGGTCGCATTTTTCTCCACGGCGAACCGATGCAGCAAATCGAGTATAGGCCGGTTGGCCTCGATATTCTCTTTCGACAGTTGGGGAACGAATTTCCGCACGTCATCGAAGCCGAACTGCTCCTGTGCCGTTACCTTACCCGAAAGGAACCCGCTTGCAATCGGCGAGAACGGTACGACTCCGATTCCTTTTTCAAGGCACACCGGGAAAATCTCCGTTTCGCAATCGCGTTCCACCATCGAATAGATGTTCTGGACGGCAGACAAAGGAGTAATCTCATGCGCCGTCCGTATCTGGTTGGCCGATACTTGCGACAGTCCCCAACCGCGTATCAGTCCTTCCTTAACAAGCCGTCCCATGACGGTTGCCACATCTTCAAGCCGGACCGTCTCATTGATGCGATGCAGGTAATACAGGTCGATATAATCCGTGCGAAGTCTGCTCATGGAATCTTCGAGATGCCGACGCATCTCCCGGTAGAGACTCGTCTCGTCCGGTTGCGGGAGTTCACCAATATGAAATTTGGTGGCGAGTACCACTTCCTTACGGAACGGCTCGATAGCTTTACCCACCAACTCCTCGTTATGCCCGGCGTAGAATTGTTCCTTGCCATAGGCTTCCGCCGTATCGAAATGCGTGCAGCCGTAGTCGTATGCCTTGCGGATGGCTTCTATGGCATACGCTTCGGGCGGCACTTGTCCGTAACCGTGGCTGAATCCCATACATCCCATTCCTATCGGAGATACTTCCAGCTGTCCTAATTTTCTATTATCCATATTGTTATATTTTAGAGTGAGATTATTATTGAATTACTTTATTTCCTTATTTTTAGCCATTTCCCATAAGTCAGCATCCGCCAGCCCCATTCCAGAGGCCCGAAGCGGAAATAGGAGAGCCATAGGACACTGAATGCCATCTGGACAAGAAAGACGTAGAAAGCTATGGATTCTGTTCCTGTCAATCCAATGCCGGCCCCCAGTCCGAAGCCGATACCGTAGAAGAGAACCATGCCCCATACCGACTGTCCTACGTAATTGGTCAGTGCCATTCTCCCCGGAGCGGCAAGACAACGCCACAAGCGCCACTCTCTACCATGCAGGTAAAGGAGACAGATAGCGGAAACATATGCAAAACCTGAAGGATAGACACTTGCCGTATAGATGGCGGTGTGTGCAGCTGTCCCGAAAGGATGCCCGTTTACCGTACTCCAGGCATAGAGAATGGACAAGGGAAGTCCCAGTAGAAAACCGTATGTCACCGTTTTTTTCAGTAGCATCCGATTTGCCTCAAGATTGGCGTATATTTGCTTGCGCCCAATGTAGAAGCCCAATAAGAACAATCCCAATACCTTAAAATAGCGGTTGCTGTCGATGAATTCCTGCAAGCGTACCCATGCACCCTGTATCAGAAATTGAAAGACCTCTCCGTAGCTTTCCGCATTACGCAGCCAGATTCCGAAGTTATATTCCGTTATGCCATATAAATTGCAATAGTGCTGTTGCATTCGCACTGCGGGAGCCGACAGGGACACTCCGAATGTACCGGCCAGCCAATCAATCGGAATAGGAAGTAGCAATAGGACTGCGGAAGTCCCCAGCAACACTCTGTCCGAAACATGCCGGAAAAGAGGGAGCAGCATGCCCAATAAGGCATACAACAGCAAGATGTCTCCGCTCCAGATAAACATCAAATGCAGAAAACCGATGGTGGCCAGAACAATCATCCGCCGATAAAAGATACGGAATCCGTCCGTTCCCTTTTTAGCCGCGTTGCTAATTATGATTGAGAATCCGATACCGAACAGCAGCGAGAATATGGTGTAGAACTTACCGTCTACAAAAAGGTATTGAAGAAAGCGGACTACCTTGTCTATTTCTGCCGTAGGCATGGCCTCCGTTATTCTCAATTTTTGAAAGGTATAAAGCGAAAATTCCGGAAAGTTGGCAAGGCAGATTCCCAGCAATGCAAATCCTCTTAGAGCATCGAGGATGACATGGCGTTCCGATGTCTTCACGGGTACCATGTCTTTTATATCCATTTCCTTATTCATTGATTCTTTCTTTTTTGTTAACCAACATGACGCTTCCCAGTATGATTACAAGCCCGAGCAACTGTATGCCTGTAATCTGTTCCCCGCCCAGCCCGCCACCGATAACGACAGCCACCACAGGATTCACGTAGGCATGGGTGCCCACTTCCGTTGTCGGGCGGATCTTCAGCAGCCATACGTAAGCGGAATAAGCCATCAGCGAGCCGAACAGTATCAGATAGGCCAATGACAACCAGGCGTATAGAGGGACCGTACTGAATCCCGTAGGAGAGAACTCCCCGTTCCCCAATGTACATATCCAGAACATCATGTCGGCAAAAAGCATTTGCCAGGCGGAACCTGCAAACGCGTTTGCAGGTTCTGTGTCTGATGAACGGTATTTTGTATAAAGTGTTCCCAATGCCCAGGAAATACAACCGGTTACAAGTAGTAAAATACCATATTCACTATGATCGTGTACGGTTACCGTCATTTCCAGTTGCTCGGCATACAATAACCCTACTCCTGCAAATCCCATCAAAATACCGGCAAGGATACATTTGCTCCGAAAGGTATATTTCCACATCGGAGCATCGAGTGCCATAATCCAGATAGCGGTAAAGGAGGCCACCACAGCCACCAGGCTGCTGCTGACATATCGCTGGGCCAGCATCACTACCGCCATATCGATGAACAGCAGGATGATTCCGCTCACAGCCGACCTGCCTACAAGCCTTGGGGTAAAGACCCGTTCTCCACGACATGCACATATCACAAGCAGTATCAATCCTGCCGTAGAGAAGCGCAATACACTGAGAAGGAAAGTCGGAAAGCCGTGTAAAGCCACCCCGATAAAATAGTAAGTGGACCCCCAAACTACATAAATCAGGAAATAAGCGAATAGGATGGCAAGTTTTTTCGGCATTATTTTTATATTTTATTTCAACGCATTCTTGAAGAACCCGTCTATCTTGTCGAACGGTATCACATCAATCTTGTCGTATAAATCGACATGGTTGGCTCCGGGAATAATCAACAGTTCCTTGTTACTCCCCGTCAGCCGCTTGTAGGCATCCTCACTGAAATAGCGGGAATGAGCTTTTTCTCCATGAATCATCAACACAGCACTGCGGATTTCGCTAATATAGGTGAGCAGCGGCATATTGATGAATGACAATACGCTGGTTTTCGTGATTCCCTCGTTGGAGTTCGGGGAACGGCGATGATAGCCTCGTTCCGTCTTGTAGTAGTCGTGATACTCCTTGACGAATTGCGGAGTATCATCCGTCACGGGGTCGAGTACGCCACCGTCGCGTGCATAGCTGTCATCACGATAATCCTCGGTACGCTGTGCGTTGAGTTGCTCGCGCAACTTATAGCGGTCATCGGCACTCATGGCGTCGAAATACCCGTTGGCATTTACCCGGCTCATATCATACATAGTAGATGTTACCGTCGCTTTGATACGAGGGTCATTGGCCGCAGCATTAAGTGCAAACCCGCCCCAACCGCAAATACCTAAGATTCCGATACGTTCCGGATTGACGTCCGCACGGGATGTCAGATAATCGACCGCCGCACTGAAATCCTCCGTGCTGATTTCGGGTGACGTAAGATAGCGAGGCGTACCGCCGCTTTCGCCGTAATAGGAAGGGTCAAAAGCGATAGTCAGAAAACCTCGTTCGGCAAGTGTCTGGGCATAACGGCCTGACACTTGTTCTTTCACCGCACCGTAAGGGCCACTGACTGCAATGGCTACCAGACGTCCTTGCGTATTTTTCGGCTTGTAAAGGTCTGCGGCAAGCGTGATGCCGTAACGGTTGTGAAACGTGATTTTCGTATGTTCCACCTTATCACTCTGCAGAAAGGTCTTATCCCATTCCTGTGTCAATTCCAATGGTTCCATACCGGTTGAATTTATATATTTTGTTGTTGTCGTTTCTTGTGCCATGACATTCGCAAAGGTCAGGAACGTCAGTATGGCGATTGCTTGTAACTTCATAGCCGTATTATTTTACTTTATAGCGGAGCCAGACAATATCTGTTTCCCATTGTTCCACACTCTCTAATTTCAGTTTGTACGGGTTACATTCCATACGAGAGATTCCATCGAAAACCGCCGTCTGTCCCTTACGCCCGTCAATACCCGGAGCTACCATAATACTCACTTCGTCAATCAGTCCGGCCTCCAGGAAACTGCCGCAGATATGTCCGCCCCCGACAATCGCCAAGCGTTCAACGCCGAAATGTTCGTGAAGCAGCTCCATAGCTTGCGGCAAGTCAATGCGTTCCGCACCGGCCGCAATCCATGAAATACCCAATGTGCGCAGCGTTTCCAGATATTCCTCGGACACCCGTTCACTGACAATACAAAGTAGAGGATGCCCGTCAGCTTCACCCTCCTGCCAACGCAGTTTCCCATAGGTATCGACAATGATCGTATATTCGTCCGATTTATTGGCGACATATACGGATTTATGACCTATCGGAGTTCCCTCCATCGGGGTACTTTCTTCTTTGACGGCGGAACATTCGAGTGCGGTAGTTATCCGTCCTGACAGTTTCGAGCAAGGCCCCAGTTTTTCCAAAGCTATGTAATACTCATCCGTACTCAGTTGCCCGACCATCGGGCAGTCGATGCAACCGTCGACCGAAGTCATCATGTGACTGATTATATATGGTCTCATATTCTTGGTTTTTATTTATAATGCAAAAGTAAGGCAGCTTCTCCGCTCTGCCGGTAGACAAATTACGGATTATACTACCTTATTTACTGATTCCTTATCGGCCTACCTGACGTTGCTGTTCCGCATTGTACCGGTCTCCCACAACGGGAATAGCAGCCACGGTATCCTCCAGCTCTTTCCAATCCCCGGAGCTGATGTTGAAGTCGAGTGTGCGCAGGTTTTCCTCCAGATGAGACAGTTTTGTCGTTCCCGGAATCAGTACGATCCACGGTGCTTTCTGAAGCAACCAGCCAAGAGCCACTTGTGCCGAGGTCATGCCCCGTGTGCGCCCGAAAGCTTGCAACGCATTTACAATGCGGGTATTCGCACGCATCGCTTCCGGCTGGAAACGCGGCAAGGTCTGACGGTTGTCGTTGTTCACATCGAAGACCGTGTATTCGTTGATGCAGCCTCCCAAAAAGCCACGGTTAATCGGACTGTATGGTACAAAGCCGATACCCAACTCCCGGCATACATCGAGAACGCCGTTCTCTTCCACCAGGCGGTGCATCAGATGGTACTCGCTTTGGATAGCCGTCAGCGGACAAATGGCGTGGGCCTTACGGATTGTTTCGGCACTGACCTCGCACATACCCCAGCGTTGCACTTTACCTTCCTTGATCAAGTCGGCAATGGTAGCAGCTACCTCCTCGGCCGGAGTGTTCGGGTCGGCACGGTGCTGGTAGAACATCGGCAGTGATTCGAGTCTCAATCGACGAAGCGACTCCTCGCAATAGCGACGGATGGTTGCCGGACGGCTATCCTGACGACCGGTTCCTTTGCCGTCGATGACTTCATGCCCGAATTTGGTCGTTACGTTAATCCGTCCCTTGAATTCGGACAGCGCTTCTCCTGCCAAGTTCTCGTTGGTCAACGGTCCGTAAATGATAGCTGTGTCGAAGAGCGTTACACCGCGATCCACCGCTTCATGCAACAATCGGATACACTCTTTCTTATCCGGGTGTTGGCTGCGGTTGTAAGTCATACCCATCACACCGAAGCCGAGTGCCGACACCTCGAATGCTGCCTTGCCCGTACCCAATACACGATGTCCCTTGATACGGGCTGCATCGGTATCCACATCGGATGTTTCCGCTTGTTTCGCTTCTGAAGCGAATACTTTGCCCAATCCCGAAGGCATGGCCATTGCGGCTCCTGCCAATGCAGCCGTCTTGAGAAATCCACGACGGCTGATATCCATTTTATTGTTTTCTTCCATGATTTTATGTTTTATGAATTATAACTTAATGAATGGAAAATGCCCCGTCCACTAAAAGGGCGTGTCCGTCTACGAAACTTGCCTGCGGCGAGCAGAGCCACAATACGGCATCGGCAATCTCTTCCGGTTTACCGAGACGTCCGGCAGGAATATCTCGGACCAGTTCCTTTTCCAGATCGGGGTTACGCCGTATCAGTTCTTCGGCCATAGGTGTTCGGATCACACCCGGACAGACGGCATTGATACGAATCCCCTTTGCCGAGTAATCAATGGCGGCTGTACGTGTAAGCCCGATTACCGCATGCTTGCAGGCGATATAGGCCGCTTGTCCGGGGAACCCCGTAACACCGCCTTGAGACGAGGTATTGACAATGGCACCACCGCCTTGTTTCAGCATCTGGATAATCTCGTAACGCATACAGTTCCATACACCTTTCAGATCGACGGCTACCGTGCGGTCGAACTCCTCGTCGGTAATCTCGGCCATCGGCCGTTGCGGGGTCTGTATCCCAGCATTGTTCAATGCAGCGTCCAGCCTGCCGTAAGTCGCAACGATCCAGTCAATCATCTCCTTTACAGCCCGTGTATCGGACACGTCGCAGCGATATGCCACGGCTTTATACCCTTCTGAAACCAACTTCTCGGCTTGTTCTTTCGGCTCATTGATGTCCACCAATACTACGGTTGCACCCGCTTTTGCAAATGCTTCTGCCGAGACCAGCCCGATACCTGCCGCTGCCCCCGTTACCATTGTTACTTTCTCATTCATTGTTTTCATGATTCTTTTGTTTTAATATTCTGCCAACAAAGGTAAAAAGAGAGCCCCGCAACGACTTTGCTGCGAGGCTCAAAAGATTTTGTTATGAAGTTCACTTTGTTAAAATGACTTTTTCCGAAAAATCCATAATCTATATTCTCCTGATTAACTTGGCTGGATTTCCTACAACGATCGTATTCGATTCGACAATTCTCTCCGAAATGCGGAAAAACCTTGTGTAATAATTCACGATATTCTTCCGTATCCGGCATCGTATGATTCAGCCGGAAGATATTTTGCCGCAGTTCTTTTACCACGCCCAGTTCTTCTTCCGTCTGGTGCAGGCAGTCGATTCGCAACTCTTCCATTGGCTTATTCGATTGCTTGTTTGGCCCAATCTCCAACTTGTTTCGTACTTCTATTACACAACCGGCCTTCTTCCCATTCGATTTTGGGGTAGAGTCTCTTGAGTTGTTTCACGCTACCCGTGATTGAACTGCCACCCGAAGTGGCAAAAGGAATAACGGTTTTACCCGCGAAATCATATTTCTCAAGAAAAGTATTGACCGGACGCGGACACAAGTCCCACCATATCGGATAACCGAGGAACACCACGTCGTAATCTTTCAGTTCAATCGTTTCTCCGCCCAACGCAGGACGTGATTTGTCGTCTGCCATCTCCACCGAACTGCGGCTCGCCTTGTCGTTCCAGTCGAGATCTGCCGAAGTGTAGGCCGTAGCCGGAGTAATCCGGTGAAGTTTACCGCCAGTCTCTTTTGCGATAGCGGTTGCCACTTTCTCTGTGGTCCCCGTACAGGAGAAATAGGCTACAAGGACTTTCTTGTCGGACGGCCTGTCGGTATCTGCTGTTTGTTTTTGTGCTTTCGACGGGTTACTGAAAGTAAGTAGGCTCATAAGTATCAATACTATCTGTTTCATGTCATTTTAATTTAGAATATTCTTCATCACCGACAGGTTCCAGCCATTCGGTACTGTTGTTCTCACCGGGCACTCCGATGGCCAAATGCGAGAACCAGCTGTCAGGTGCCGCCCCGTGCCAATGTTTCACGCCTGCGGGAATATTGATAGCATCCCCGGAACGTAGTTCCACCGGCTCTTTGCCCCACTCCTGATAGTAGCCGCGACCGCCCACGCATACGAGTGTCTGACCGCCGCCT
>NZ_JBCOCI010000090.1:0-4766 GCF_040929485.1 Phocaeicola sp. RTP21198st1_B8_RTP21198_201120
GTCATGCTGCTATTCTCAGTTTGATATCCATCATTTTTATTACAGCGAATATGGGACCTCTGATTAATGGTTCCATGGGATTTGTTGCGGTGGCATTCGGAATCTTTATGACTGCGCTGGAATTATTGGTCGCATTTATTCAAGCATACGTATTTACCATGTTGTCCGCGGTCTTTATCGGGTTGTCCCGTACAGAAGAGATGCGTGAAGAAAAAGAAATAAAATAAATTAAATAATTAATTCAAAAAACAAACTATTATGTTACTAGCAGTTTTATTACAGTCCGCTGCTGCGGCAGGTTTAGGGAAATTAGGTGCTGCACTTGGAGCAGCTATTGCAGTAATCGGTGCAGGTATCGGTATCGGTAAAATCGGTGGTTCTGCCATGGAGGCAATTGCCCGTCAGCCGGAGGCGGCAGGAGATATCCGTATGAATATGATTATTATCGCCGCGCTGGTAGAAGGTGTGGCGCTGATCGCCATTATTGTTTGTTTATTAACTTTGTTCTTATAATTAATGTAGCATGTCATTATTAACACCTGATAGCGGTCTGTTATTCTGGATGGTCATCGTTTTCGGTATCGTTTTTGTCATTCTTGCAAAATACGGTTTTCCGGTGATCACCAGAATGGTGGATGAGCGAAAACAATATATAGACAAGTCACTGCTTGCTGCACGTGAAGCCAATGAGCAATTGGCTAATATTAAAGCAGACAGTGAAATGATATTGGCTAAGGCTCACGAGGAGCAGGCGCGCATCCTGAATGAAGCGGTCGCAACCCGCGAACGTATTCTGAAGGAAGCCAAAACACAGGCTCAGGTTGAAGGACAGAAACTGCTGGATGAAGCGAAAAAGCAGATTCAGGCAGAAAAAGACAGCGCTATCAGCGACATTCGCCGCCAAGTAGCTGTGCTGTCTGTCGACATTGCTGAGAAGGTTTTGCGCAAGAACCTCGATGATGAGAAAGAACAAATGGAAATGATTGACCGTTTGCTGGATGAATTAACTGTTTCTAAAGACTGATTGTTATGTATATAGGAGTCATTTCAATGCGTTATGCTAAGGCTTTGCTGGCCTATGCCGACGAAAAGGGGACAGAGGATACTGTTTATGAGGAAGCCGGAATATTGGCAGATAGTTTCTCGAGAATCCCCGAACTTCGGCAGGCATTGGATAATCCTGTATTGCCTGCTGAAACAAAGTTGAAACTGATTTGCGAAGCTGCCGGAGGAGGTAAGGTGAGCGAAGAATTGAAACGCTTTGTGGAATTGGTACTGGAGGAACGAAGAGAGAAATTCTTGCAGTTTATGATTATGTCATACATTGACCTTTATCGGAAACAGAAGAATATCAGCGTCGGTAAAATCACGACTGTTTGTCCGGTGGCGGAAGAGGTAGTCAACCGCATACGGGCATTGGTCGTAGAGAAAACTCATGGAACTGTAGAGTTCAAAACCAAAATAGATCCGAAACTGGAAGGTGGTTTTATCTTTGAAATCGGAACTTACAGATTGGATGCGAGCGTAGCTAACCAGATAAAACGGGTAAAGCAACAGTTTATAGCTAAAAATAGAAGAATAGTATAAAATTAAAAATTATAAGTTAGAAAATAAAAGTAATATCAGTTTGTTTCTTTTAGTTTTTAACTTAAGGTTAATACCTGGTCGGGCTTTAATTTTTAATTTTCAATTTTTAATGTAAAAAGATTATGTCTGAAAATATAAAACCCAGCGAAGTATCCGAAGTTTTACTTCAGCAACTGAAAGGCATCAACACCCACCTGCAATTTGATGAGGTGGGGAATGTGCTGCAGGTGAGCGATGGTGTGGCACGTATTTACGGTCTGCGCAACGCGGAAGCTAATGAGTTGCTGGAGTTTGAAAACGGTATCATGGCTATCGTGATGAATCTGGAGGAGGACAATGTAGGTGCGGTATTGCTAGGTCCTACTGATCAGATTAAGGAAGGAATGGTGGTGAAACGTACCAAACGCATTGCTTCTATTAATGTGGGCGAAGGTATGTTAGGGCGTGTTATCGATCCGTTAGGCGTACCATTGGATGGCCGTGGACAAATTGGCGGGGAACTGTGCGAAATGCCTTTGGAACGTAAAGCTCCCGGAGTGATCTTCCGTCAGCCTGTGAACCAGCCTTTGCAGACAGGGCTGAAGTCTGTGGATGCTATGATTCCTATCGGGCGTGGACAACGTGAGTTGATTATCGGGGACCGTCAGACCGGAAAAACCTCTATCGCTATAGATACGATTTTGAATCAGAAATCCAACTATGAAGCGGGAAAACCTGTATATTGTATTTATGTAGCCATTGGTCAGAAGGGTTCCACTGTAGCAAGTCTGGTGAATACGTTGCGTGAACGCGGTGCGATGGATTATACCATAGTGGTAGCTGCCACTGCTGCCGATCCGGCTGCATTGCAGTATTTTGCTCCGTTTGCCGGAGCGGCTATCGGAGAGTATTTCCGTGACACAGGCCGGGATGCCTTGGTTGTGTATGATGACTTGTCAAAGCAAGCCGTAGCCTATCGTGAAGTATCCTTGATTCTGCGTCGTCCCTCCGGTCGTGAGGCATATCCGGGTGATATCTTCTATCTGCATTCACGATTGTTGGAGCGTGCGGCAAAGATTATCAACCAGCAGGAAGTGGCCGAACAAATGAATGACCTTCCACCCAGCTTGAAAGGCAAGGTAAAGGCAGGTGGTTCACTGACCGCATTGCCTATTATTGAAACACAGGCAGGTGATGTTTCCGCGTATATTCCAACCAATGTCATTTCCATTACAGACGGTCAGATATTCCTTGAAACCGATTTGTTCAACCAGGGTTTCCGTCCGGCTATCAATGTGGGTATTTCCGTATCCCGTGTGGGAGGTAGTGCCCAGATCAAGAGCATGAAGAAGGTGGCAGGTACATTGAAGATAGATCAGGCACAATATCGCGAACTGGAGGCTTTCTCCAAGTTCAGCAGTGATATGGATCCTGTAACGGCAATGGCTATCGACCGGGGACGTAAGAACAACCAGTTGCTGATACAGCCGCAGTACAGTCCGATGCCTGTCGGAGAACAAATAGCCATTCTTTATTGTGGTACACATAGTTTGCTGCGTGATGTACCCTTGCATAAGGTGCAGGATTTCCAGAAATCATTCCTAGAAATGATGCGTGCCGACCATCAGAAAGATGTACTTGATGTATTGTCAAGCGGTGTGATAAATGATGATGTAACTGCAATTATAGAGAAAGTAGCAGCTGATACGGCTCAACCATTTAAAGTGAACGAATAGTCATGGCATCACTGAAAGAAGTAAAAGGAAGAATAGCCTCAGTAAATAATACGCGGAAAATTACTTCGGCTATGAAGATGGTAGCCTCTGCCAAGTTGCATAAGGCGCAGGCTGCCATAGAAAACATGCTTCCTTACGAACGAAGGCTGAATCACATCCTGACCAATTTTCTGAGTGCGGGTAGTGAGGTGGAGTCTCCTTTCATTGTGAAACGTGAAGTGAAGCGTGTGGCTATCGTCGTGTTTGCCTCCAATACCAGTCTGTGTGGCGGGTTCAATGCAAATATCATCAGGCATCTGACGGTTATTCTGGATGAATACAAGTCCCTGGGTATGGAGAATGTGCTTTTGTATCCGGTAGGCAGAAAGGTAGCGGAAGGTGTGAAGAAATTGGGATTCAAGGCCGAAGGCGATTTCCAGCATATGGCGGATAAACCTTCTTATCAGGAAGCTTCCGCCTTGGCAGAGGACTTGATGAGGCGCTTTCTGCATCGTGACATAGACAAGGTGGAGTTGCTGTACAACCATTTTCGTTCTACAGCAGTACAGGTCCTGACGCGTGAAACTTATCTTCCGATAGACTTGACACAAGAGAAGAAAGAGAAGGACAAAGGCAGGATACCCGATTATATTGTGGAACCGTCTGTAGATGTGGTGATGGAGGAATTGCTCCCGAAGATGTTCTGTATGAAGATGTTCACGGTATTACTGGATTCGAATGCTTCCGAACATGCCGCCCGCACCATGGCTATGCAGATTGCTACAGACAATGCGAATGATTTGTTGCAGGATCTGACGGTGATGTACAACAAGAGTCGTCAGCAGGCTATTACCAATGAACTGTTGGATATAGTAGGCGGTTCAATGGCCTAATTTTTTTCTTGGGGCAAGATACGCAGCATCTTGCCCCAAGAATTTGAAAATCATACGACAAGTTTATCGGAATCCTTCTATAAGTGTCATCCCTTCCATCGAAGGCGGGTTAAATAATCATAGTGCTCCCCCTCTTTAATAAGCTCCGCCTCGAATCCATTCCCGGCAGCATACAGGCTGAGTGTCTGAAAATCGACATAAAGCCAGTCGAAAGAATCTCCTTTTATATTTTTGTATTGCATCCGGAAATCTATTTCACCATAATAATCTCCTGCCAGATCAATCAGGAAACTCCCGTCCTCATCTTCAAAAAGATAACGGAGATCACTGGAATCCATCAAGATACATCCCCCGGGGCGAAGCAGTTGTTTCATCTTTTGAAAGAAAGCTGCCATATTTTCCAACTTCCCGATAATGCCCGATCCGTTCATCAGCATGATGATTGTATCGAATGTTTCTAGAAAATGTGTATCGAAAAGATTTATCTGACGGACATTCTTTATCCCTCTTTTTTCCATCACCTCTACTGAAAGCGGGGAAATATCGATAGCGCATACCTCTTTTCCCATCTCTTGCAAGGCCAGTGCATGGC
>NZ_JBCOCI010000090.1:4848-19273 GCF_040929485.1 Phocaeicola sp. RTP21198st1_B8_RTP21198_201120
CCTCTTTTCCCATCTCTTGCAAGGCCAGTGCATGGCAGCCGCTTCCGGCTCCTACGTCCAGAATATTTCCTTCGGCTATTTGTAAGGCAATCTGTTCCAGTTCCGGCATTTCGTCATAAGGGCGGAATAATTGATTCATGGGTATTTCGTCTTCCTCGAACTGTGAGGAAAATACACGTAACTTATCTGCTTTGCGGTGGTTGAAATAATCGGCGATGGCAGCTCCCATCGGGTCTTTATCGGGTGAAAGCAAGTTTGTTTTCATTTGGAATCATTGTTTGTTGTTGAAGTTGCAAAGGTACGCAATTTAGTGGAGAAAATACTAAATGTTTGTGTAAGATATAAACCTTGTCACTGTAACTTATCCAATCTATCATGAAAAAAACAGTAATTCAGCAAAAGAAAAAATACATTCTAATAAGAAATACATCCTTTTTTCAGATCTTTGCATAAGAAACAAGGAGTGATTGGTGGTTAATACGCCACTAGTTGATCATTATTAGTCGATAATTTTTATGAATACATTGAAACCTCGTATAGCATCTCTGTTACAACAACTGAATGAAAGGGTTTTTGAGAAAGAACATATTGTCGCTCTTGCTCTGCTTTCGGCTGTGGCAGGAGAAAGTATTTTCCTTTTAGGCCCTCCGGGAGTAGCAAAAAGTATGGTAGGACGCCGGCTGAAACTGGCATTCCGCAACGCTTCCGCATTTGAATATCTGATGTCACGATTCAGTACGCCGGACGAAATATTCGGCCCTGTCTCCATTTCCAAACTGAAAGACGAAGATACGTATGAGCGTATTGTCGATGGCTATCTGCCTTCTGCCACCATTGCTTTCCTGGACGAGATATGGAAAGCTGGACCGGCCATTCAGAATGCATTGCTCACCATTATCAATGAAAAAATATACCGTAACGGACAGTTCTCCATTCATGTTCCACTGAAGGGGCTGATTGCCGCTTCCAATGAACTGCCCGCCCAAGGACAAGGACTGGAGGCCTTGTGGGATCGTTTCCTGATTCGCTGTCTGGTGGGAGGCATTGAGGATATGGGAGAATTTGACCGGATGATTTCCTCTACGGATGAAACGGAACCGGTGGTGGACGAGCAACTGCAGATCACCGATGAGGAATACATCCGGTGGGAAAAGGAGATGGCTGCCATTAAAATCCATTACTCTATTTTCGAAGTGATTCATGCCTTGAAGGACCGGATAGAGCAATATAACCTCCAGATACAAAATGAGGGGGGTGTGTCGTCTCCTCTGTATGTGTCGGACCGTCGGTGGAAGAAAATGGTGAAGCTGCTGAAAGCTTCTGCTTTCCTGAATGGATCGGACACTATCCGCCTTTCGGATTGTACATTGCTGTCCTATTGCCTTTGGAGTGAGATGGATCAGATGGAGGCGGCAGAGGAGATGGTGAACGCTGCCATTCAGAAAAGTGCCGAAGGCTATCTGCTGAATATAAAAGGGCTGGAACAGGACATTGAAGAACTGAAAGACCGACAATCGTCCGAACACAGTTTGCGTGAAGTGAACGATCCGGGCATACAGGTCATTGATACTTACTATTACCAGGTAGAGGGCGTCCGGATGAAAGAGCGCCTCCTTATTTTTGCAGCCGACTATCAACATCTGGATCAGACCGGTAAATTATTTTATTTGCATAAGGATAAATATAAGGCCAACTGCTGTATTCTGAAGAAATATGATTCCATACTCCATGCCAAAGTTCCGCGTAATAAGATATATACGCTGAAAAAAGGGCTTCGTTCCATTTATATCAATAATTATGAATATCACTTGATGTGCTATGAGGATTGTCCTCCACCGCCACCCGAACCCGAGCAGGAGGATTTCGGAACCAAATATAAATCGGTGGCCGAAGCGTTGGACAGAGTGGAGAAGGATTGGTCCGGGCTGCTGGATGCGGAAACGGAATATTATGAGAAGCATTTATTTCTCAGCGAAAAGCAGCGGGCTTCCATGCGGAGGATGCTTCGCCACCAGAAGAATACCATAGACCGATATAAGAATGATTTGAACGAAATGGCAGATGCGTACCGAAAAGAGAACCAGGAATATAAGGTTGAGAGATCTGAAGATAATCTATTCTCAGGAACTGAAAGATAGGACATTCAAAGCATACGAGGAGGATGTAAGCAACGGGGTGGTGCGTCAACGCGAACTGGAAGAGAAAGTGTTGATGTACTATCGGCGTACCACACCTTCTTTGCAGGAATATTATTCCCGCTACACTCCGGAGTGGGAGGCTTTCTACTCTTCGGAACATCTGCCGGATATGGCATTTTTGCAATATTTGAAGCAGATGCGCGGTGCTTTCAAAAAGAGGTATGAACTGGCGGAACTGAATATTGACTATTATATCAGCCTGTTGGAGAATGCTTCTTTATGGAAAGGAGAGGGAACCCGGACCAAGGAGTTTTTTTTGGATAAATGGCATCAGTTGCTTACCCGCAAAGAGTATGACTATCAGTACATGCATATAAACAGTTTATGTGAAGGTTTTGATTTGTTGATCCGGAAACAAGGAAAGGAATCGGGTAACAAACTGTTGGGCTCGCGCATGGAGTGGTTGCTTCATAATTATCCTGATTTGTACCGGAGGATACTTCCGTATGAAACAGTGATGAAGCGCAATCCGGCTATCCAACAATTGGCGCGTTTGCTGGGCAAGAAGCATCGGGACCAACAAAAATACGATTCTTTGTCGGGGGTAGATAAAAAGAGGCTGATCAGACACTCTCCGCATAGTGATATCACAGGGGTGACTTTGGGAAATGACCTGAATAGTTTGTTGCCCATCGAGTATTGTTATCTGGCTGATGATGCGCTGCGTGCCGTATTTATGGAACGATATGCCGAAAAGAGATTGCAACTGTTCGATTACCAGTCCAAGGTAACGGAACAGGTAAAGGATGACAAGCATAAGGTTTCGGGACAAGGACCTTATATCATCTGTGTAGATACTTCCGGCTCCATGCAGGGAGACAGAGAGATCTTGTCCAAATCGGCTATTCTGGCTATAGCGCAACTGACGGAGAAAACCCATCGGAAATGTTATGTCATCAATTTCTCGGATGAGGCTGTGTCGTTATTGATTGAAGATTTGGGGCGGGATATGCCCAAGTTGGCGGAGTTTCTGAATAAACGTTTTGACGGTGGAACGGATATAGAGCCGGCTCTTCGGGAAGCTGCGCATATCATCAACGGAAATGACTTCCGTGAATCGGATATCGTATTGATCTCAGATTTCGAGATGCCGCCTTTATCCCGTGATTTAATGGAACAGGTAAAAGTGATTAAGCTGAGGAAGACTTCTTTCTTCGGATTGGTGTTTGGCAACAAGCCTGAAATGGAATATTTGAATCTTTGTGAACGTTATTGGGAAATGTAAGTTACATTCCTGTTACATAAATATGAAATGAATATTGCTGCTTGTGTGGACCTAATAACTTCATAATCAAATTAATGGTTATTCATTTTTAGTATAGGTCATTCCTTTTATTTTTGCTATAAAGTAAAAATAGAAGAAGAAAATGAAAAGAATGACTTATGTTAAAGCATTGATGTGCCTGTTATTCCCCTCTGCTGCTTTAGTTACCCGTGCGCAACACCCGGTTGCCGGGGATTTGAAATGTAAACTGACCGGACGTATGCTTATGGATGGTGGCGTTTATTTAAAGAATGACAACCTGTTTGGTAACGGTACGGAGTTTAATGACTTGCGGTTGGGGGTGAAAGCGACCTATCAGAACTGGAGTATGAAGATGGAGGTAGGTTATGTAGGGAATAAAGTTTCCATAAAGGATGCCTTTGCTGCTTATACTTCGGGCAAGCATATTATTCAGGTGGGACAATTCTATGAACCTTTTACATTGGACATGTTATGTAGTACGTACGACCTTCGTTTTCATCAGTCGCCGGGAATCGTGCTGGCTTTGACCAATAGCAGGAGGATGGGAACCTCCTATACCTACAATGGAAAACATTATTATGCTTCCGGCGGTTTCTTTACAGACAGTGACCTGGGTAATGTGAAAAATGTTTCACAAGGGTATGCCATAGACGGTCGTTTGGTATATCGCCCTGTAAACGAAGAGGGAAAATTGTTACACATAGGTGCAGCGGTGGTGTATCGTACTCCGGATAGCGCGTTGCCGGGAGATGAAGACGAGAATACGTTTATTTATAAATCTCCGGGGGTGAGCACTATTGATAACCGGAATCTTATTTACGCCAAGGTAGATCATGCAAAGTACCAGTTGAAACAAGGGTTGGAATTAATGATCGCTCATCAGAGGTTCTTTTTGCAAGGGGAGTATATACGAACTATGGTGAAGCGTGAACAGAATTTCACAAATTATACAGGACATGGCGGATATGTGCAATGCTCCTGGTTGTTGACAGGCAGGCAATATGGGTATGATGAAGCATTGGCTTGTCCGGGCAGACCTGTGGGGCGGGCATTGGAGCTGTGTGGAAGGTTTAATATGCTTGATATGAATAATGAGGAAGCCGGTGTATGGGGAGGGGCTCAAAAGGATTTTTCATTGGGCATGAATTATTACATGAATAAGCATATAGGGATGAAGCTGGCTTATAGCTGGGTGATGCCGGGAAAGCATATAAAGGAGATTAGTGATAAGAATTTCAGTGTCTTGCAGCTCCGGTTCCAAATGATCTTGTAATGGAAGAAGGGTAAAAACAAATTCGGGCGCAATCATTGCGCCCGAGTCATAAAGCTATATTTATTTTTTATTTTGCGACGGTCTTGATAGCTTCAATCAATCTGCTGAAATCTTCGGGGAACACATCACCGATGTTTCCGATGCGGAAAGTATCTGCTTGAGAAATCTTTCCCGGATAGATAACAAATCCTTTTTCTTTCAATTGATGATAGAATTCCTTGAAATCGAACTCCTTGTCAGGATAAAGGAAGGAAGTGATGATAGGGGATTGGACTTCATCTTTCAGTAAGGTCTTGAATCCCAATGATCGCATACCTTCTACCAGCACATCATGATTACGGCAGTAGCGTGCATGCCGGGCTTCCACACCGCCTTCGGCTGCCAGTTCGTCCATGGCTTGTTTAAAGGCACGCACTACATGTGTAGGAGAGGTGAAGCGCCATTTTCCATGTCCTTTCTCCATCGCATCCCATTGGTCGTAGATGTCCAAAGAAAGACTCTTTGATACTCCTTTACAATATTGTAATTCGGATTTACGTGCAATGATGAAACCAAAGCCGGGAACTCCCTGAATACATTTGTTGGCACTACTGATCATAAAGTCGATACCTAATTCCTCTACATCCAATGGTACGCCGCCAAAGCTGCTCATTGCATCCACTATCAGTTTTTTACCATGCATCTTTACCATGTGGGCTATTTCCTTTAACGGGTTCAGGATACCGGTTGTAGTTTCGCAATGTACCACTGCCACATGAGTGATTTCTGCATTGTGTGCCAGATAATCATCCACATACTCCACAGATACTTGTTCTGTTTCATCAAAGGCTAGCATATCATAGTTCATTCCATGATATTCTGCAATGTTTCCCATGCGGTCTCCGTATGCACCGTTGCTCAGAATCAATAATTTGTGTTTGGGCGTAATCACACTTCCTAAGGTCGCCTCTACACAATAAGTACCGCTTCCCTGCATCAGGATGCTGGTGTAGTCATCTGTTTTTCGTGTAGCCAGTTGTACTAATCCTTTACGTATTTCCTCTACGATGTGAACATTGTAGTCTTCATCCCATGTGCACCAGTCGGTCATCATGGCTGTTTTTACGCTTTCAGAAGTGGTTAAAGGGCCGGGGGTTAAAAGTAAGTATGGTCTCATAATCATTTAATTCATTTTATGGTTAATAATTTCAATAATTTCGGGAAGTTCGGCAATGGTGTTTACTACATAATGCGCACCTGCCATATACATACGTTTTCTGACTGCTGCCATGCGTCTGTTCAATTCTTCTGCAGGCAGTTTTCCGGTTTCCTCTTGGGTGAGTCCCATTTCGTTGCTGCCCAGAATCACACCGACAGTCCATACATCGGCATTCACACCTTCTTTGATATCGGCTATCGTATCACCATATTTTATTACGCTTTGAACGGAAGGTATGGCCAGATCAATCATGTTCTGGTAAATCATGTAGGGTTGCGGACGTCCTGCCGGAAGGTTGTTGGAAGTCACACAGTTGTCTGTGGTATAGCCATGGGCGGCGGCACCGGGCAGCACAATGTCCATCATGGAAGTAGTATATCCGGTGGTGGAACCTATCTTGATACCGTCCCTTTTCAGTTTCTCGATTACTTCGATTACACCGGGAATAGGAGTCGTATATTCTTCCAGGGAGGCGAACAAGTGTTTCTCGAATTCTTTGTATATGGATACCACATCTTCCTCAGTCCAGTTGCGGTTATAGTTTTGTTTGAATTGTTCCGTCACACTTGGTAACTTGAATAATTCACGGATATGGTCTATTTTGGTCATACCCATGGGGCCTCGTGCTTCTTCCATTGTCACTGTCAGTCCTTTCTCGGCAAAAGCTTTCAGGAAAGCGGCTACCGGAGCGAAGCATCCATAGTCTACAGCCGTTCCGGCCCAATCCATAATAATACACTCAATTTTCTTCATCTTCTTGTTTGTTGTTTATTTAGTTATACTTTTATTTTTATGTTATGGGTTACAGATGTTTTCTGCTGTTTCCTTTAAGTTGGTTAACGCCATCGGTGAAACGATGATCTTTTTATTTTTTTCTTCTTTTCTCAGCTGTTTTTCCAATTTATACCGTTGCATCAGATAGATGGCTGAACCGATGAATGCAATGCTGCACACAATGCCTACCCATCCTGAGAACTGATTATAAAACTCCATCCAATTGATATCCGGGCTGCAAAATTCCTTGAACAGCAGTACACAGACAGTTCCTGTATATCCGATAAAGTCGATGGTGGCAATGAAGAATCCCACATTTCCTTTAATCTTGAAGCAGGCAATGAAGCGCTCGAAGAACAGAGTTTGGAAACTAAGATAAACGATGTACAGGCTCAGACTTTGGAGGAACAGCCAGTAAAGGGTAGGCAGTTGCAATGCATCATAATTAAAAGCCAGATAGCTGATAGTGCCCGCTCCACCAATAACCATAGCCAGAAGCACCTGCAATACTCTGTAGTTGCTGTTTATTAACGACATCATGGCAAAGATTCCCAAAATAATCAGCGTCACCATACCGTCCACTTGTGCGAACAACCAAGAAGAAATAGTGCTGACATCAATGATATTGACCAGAAAATCTTCTTTTATATCACGTAAAATAGTGATAAACAGATTGGCGAAGAACAGCATGATCAGCAAGGGCATATAACTTTTGAACAGTTGTCTGCGTTGCTCTCCGTTCAAAGTGACGCGTTCCGAACGGAGAGCGCGGTCTTCATCTGTGGGTTGTGGCAACTTGTTGAGCGACCACCCCATGAGGATAAGGAGCGGGAAGGCTAAACCACCTATCAGGGCGGGCATCCAGAATTCTGTGACACCAAATGTATTGACTACAAACAATCCCATAGATTTAGCCATTCCTGAGCTCACCGCCATACTTACCCCCAGCAAGCTGGCCAATATATCGGTAACTTTGCGTCCTTCTATGAAACTGAAGATGACTCCCCACATGCATCCTAAGGCCAGTCCGTTGAAGAATAGGGCAAACACATTAAAGGGTTGGGGGAGTAATCCGAAGAAGACTAAAGCGAGTTCTGCAAGGGCCACGGAGAATATCATGAATTTCAACCGGTTTTCGCGTTTCAATTCTGAAACAATCTTGATGGCAAAGAACTTTGAAATAAGGTAGCCGAAAATCTGCATGATGGTAGTGGCTACTTTATAATCCATCCCGAAGAAATCCATTCCGTCAAAGGTGGCAGCCGTAAAAGGTTTGCGCAGGGCATACACCAGTGAGTATGACAGTAGTGCCGCCCCTCCTGCCCACAGAATAAACAGGAAACTGGATATCTGTTTGTTTGTTTCGCTTTTTGCTTCCATTATAATAATTGATATTGACTAATTGTTTTGCTTCTTTTCTTTGTAGAAACCTCATTCCTCGTATCCTTGGATTGCTGTTTCCGGAAGCAAAAGTAGGAGCCTTTCGAGAGAGAAAAAATGAATCTTTATGATTAATATTTTTCATATTCCACCTGTTGTATGATGTAACATTAATGTAATGTATATGTCATTGTATGTTCATATAAAAACTTGTATTTTGCAAATTCAATAAAGAAGAAGAGAACAATGAATGATTTGATAGAAATATACCGAAGAATAGAATATCTCCGTAACAATGGTTTGAAAATGAAGGAGATAGCAGATTATGTAGATATGGCTCCCAGTGTCTTGTCTGCTCTTTATTCCAGCGTTCTGCCCACTTATGTAACCTCATTGAAACAAGGACATTCTGAAGAAGATTCATTAGATTTGGCTTTGGCGCAGGTCAATAATGTGTCAAAAAAACGTCTGTTGGGCAATTTGGCAAGTACCAAAGAGTTGCTTTTCAGTTTGGAACCTGCCAATGGTGAGGCAAAGACCAATCCTTTTATGGAGATGATGACTGCCGAGATGCAACGTTCCGTGCAGGAAGTTTATAATTATAGCGGAAGTTATCTGAGCTATAGTCTTTCTTCTTCGTGCCAATGCCTTAAAGTGGAACCCTATCTGATAGAGGCTTCCGAAGATAATACGTATGTGAAGGTGACTCACATGAGTGCCTATAATACAACTCATCGGGGAGTGGGGTTATTCAATAATCATCAGAACGGGTATATTTTCTTTAATGAGCGTGAGTCACCGCAAATGGCTTTGTTCAGTATTTATCTGCAATTGCCGATGTATGATTTTCCGCCGTTCCTTAAAGGTTTGTATCTTAGTCTGGATTACAACAGGAATCCGATAGCGCGTCGTATCTTGTTTGTAAAGCAAGGGGATAGTACAGACATGGAGGAATTCTTGGAACTGAAAGGGGAGCTGGTTCCACTTGATAAGTTGACAGAATTACAAAAGAAGTATTATGACTATACTTGTCAGGAGGGAGATTGTATCCGTACCTGCATGGTTCCGTCTCCCCAATTGAATGAAAATGATTTGGAAAGGGAAAAAAAGATTTTGTCTTTATGATTCGTACATTGGAAGCGGCTTGTAATAACAACATATTGCATCCAGTCCTGCTGCATAAACCTCTTCTCTTCCCTGATTAAGCCTTTTTATACGGATGTATTCTATCTCCATAAGCTTTGGAGTTAACTCCCAAGGCTATGGAGTTAACTCCAAAGACTTGCGGAGATAAAACAAACAGGAAGAAAACCTTTAACCATACGGCAGGAAAGGTTTAGAGATATGGATAAGATCTTTTAAGGATGAATCAGATTACAAAGCTACGCGTTCCTTATGGAGGAATACCCTTTTGCAGACTTGCTCGTCCACTGTAGGGATGGATTTCATTCCATTCCTGCAATGGATGATGTTTTGACAATGCTTATGATAGAAATGTACTTATATTACCCGATGCGGAAATATAAAGTTTATGCATAGCACGAGTACAGGCTACATATAACATGCTGCGGTCTATTTCTGTTCTATAGTCTTTATCAGTTACAAATGGAACAATCACTTCGTCAAATTCCAGTCCCTTTGCCATGTGGGCTGTAGTAATGACCACCCCATTGACAAAAGCTACACTTTCTTCTGTCAGCAAACAGATCTTATCAGACAAATGATTGATGGCTGCATACAACTTGTCCGCTTGTTTTACGGTTTTGCATATTATACCCATGGATACATCAGCTCCTTTCAGGAAAGAGGTGATGAGGTTTTCTATCCATTCTATCTCTTTCTTTTCTGTGGGAAGCAAGGCGACTGCCGGTTCCTCTCCATGACGCTCTATAGCTTCCAGTTCCTCGTTCTTGGCAATGCGTTGGGCAAACTCTGTGATTTCATACGTGGAGCGATAACTTTTACAAAGCTTCATCACTTCCGAGCCGACTAATACACGTTGGATCTGTTCGCAGGTGGTGGAACTGTATGGATTTACTGATTGCTTTGCATCTCCCAATATTGTTTTCCGGCAAGGGAATAATTTAGCCAGAACTTTGTATTGTATCGGAGTATAGTCCTGCATTTCGTCTACCAGCAGATGCTTGATGCCATACATGGTTTTATTATCTTCCAGGGCCAGTTTCAAATAAAGTAATGGGGCTACATCCGCATATTCCAATTTCCGGTTTTTACCCTGTTTGAACATTTCCGGTTTTCCCAGCCAGTCATAAAATCCCTTGTACAAGTCAAGGTCTTTATTGTTGAACATCTTTTTCAGTTCATTACCCAACTGCCGTATCTGTATTTTTCCCATCGGCTCTTGGTGATAGGTGAAAGTCAGTTCGCGGGCAATTTCTTCTGCCATTGGTTGGAAACGGCTGCGCATGGGCAGGCGGTGCCATGCCGCGAAACGTTCTTTCAGGTACTCGGCAGGGATAGGGATACGTCCTGCTTTCAGGTCGGTTGGCCGAAATGCGTTTTGTTCTAAATATAGAATGTATTTATCCATCTGCTGGATAAACTCGGTGGTGGATTTGAATCGGATACGTTCTATAAAATTTTCTTCCTCTTTGTCCAGTATTTCGGCCACCTGGTCAAAGAAGGTTTGTATTTTATACTTGTTATCCAGTATTTTGAGCATTAATTCCTCAAAGCCGCATTCTTCAATTTTTTCTTCTCCCAATTCGGGAAGTACGTTCGAGATGTAATCGGCAAATACTTTATTGGGGGAAATGATCAGGATATCATTGGACGTGATTTCCCCTTTGTGCCGATATAGCAGATAGGCTACACGGTGCAAGGCGATGGATGTTTTTCCTGAACCGGCTACTCCCTGAATAATCAGGGTGTTCGATGTATCATTACGGATAATTTTATTCTGTTCCCGTTGGATGGTGGCGACTATATTCTTCATCCGGTCATCGGAGTTTCCACTCAATTCTTTCTGAAGGATGTCATCTTGAATATTCAGTGAACTTTCCAGCATGAATTCCATTTTTCCGTCACGGATGCGATACTGGCGTTTCAGACGGATGTTACCTTTCACTTCTCCCGAGGGGGCGTCGAAATGTGCTTCTCCTAATTCATAATCATAGAACATGCTGGAGATGGGGGCACGCCAGTCGTGTATCAGATTTTCATTGGTGGGAGGATTGAAAAATGAGTGGATACCTATATATAATGGCAGGACTTCAGGTTGCCCTTTTTCTTGAAAGTCGATGCGCCCGAAATAGGGAATGGCCATCATTTTGCGATAACGTTTCTTTTTCTCGGCCAAGGACTCACTGGCTGCTACTTGTTGGGTGACTATCTGCCGGACCGCACTTTTCTCGGCGCGGTCCAGTTCGGACAGATTTTCCCACAAGTAGAGTTTGTGCTCCATTACGTCTTTGGATTTATCTTCAATGGCCTTATCCATCTGTTCGATATTGGCAGCTAGTAAAGCAATAATATCCATGAGATAGGCTTTCTCTTCCTTTTCAGTCTGGTTAAATATCATAGCGCGTATTTGTTTGTCGTTTTATTGCTGGGCGAAATTACACAAATATGCTTAATGTTATTCTCTTTGTATGGAGAAATGTGGATGTAAATTTGTTCTTTGTCCGGTTGTTTGGATAACTCCAATATGAATATTGCAGGAATGAAAGCTGGTCTTTTCTTTGTGGAAAAAAGGTGGAAGAATTTCACAAGTTCCCCACCCCAACCGTAGCAGGTACATGTAAAATATACCTGAAATGAAATGATTTATTATTTTCTGCTTATAGGTTATTACAGATTGTTTTTACATAAATATAGGCGCCATATATTTCACCAGAAAGTATCCGCCGGCTATCAGCCATATATAGAGAATCGAGGCAAGGACAAAGGGCTTTGCTCCGGCCTTCCGGAATTTGTCGATACTGGTTTCCGCACCCAAGGCAGTCATGGCCATTGTCAGCAGGAAAGTATCTACATTGTTGATAAAGGCAGTCAGGCTTTGCGGCAGCAAATCGAAAGAATTGAAACCGATGACAGCCAGGAAACCGATAGCAAACCAAGGAATGGAGACTTTTTTCATACTTCCATTTTGTTCTCCGGCTTTAATTGCCGGTTGGGATACCATGAAGCTGGTAATGAGCAGAACGGGAACCAGCATCATTACACGAATCATTTTTACGATAATGGCGACATCGGAAATTTCTTTGCCCATTGCGTTGCCGGCACCTACTGTGTGCGCTACCTCATGCAAGGTCGCTCCGGTGAATATACCCATTTCATTGGCAGAAAGTACGAATGTGCCATTATGATATAATATAGGATAAATGAACATGGATATAGTTCCAAAAATAACAACAGTGGAAACAGCCACGGCTGTTTTATAGGGTTTGGTTTGAATGGTCGATTCAGCGCCTAGTATAGCTGCCGCACCGCAAATACCACTGCCGATGGAAGTGAGCAGTGCGATGCCCCGGTCCATTTTCAACATTCGTCCTATCAGGATACCCCCTAGAATAGTTGTTGTTACTATAATTGTGTCAATAAAAATAGCGGGCAAGCCCACTGCAAGCACATCTTGAAAAGTTAATCTGAAACCGTAAAGAATGATTCCGATACGCAAGATTCGTTTAGAACAAAACTGGATACCGGGGACCCATGTCTCAGGCAAATTATTCCGGAGGCTGTTAGCATATAACATACCTAAAATAATACCGACAATCATGGGACTGAATGATAACTCTTTTACAAAGTTCATTTCGCCTATATAAAAGGCCGCACATGAGAACAGGGTGATCAAGAGTACCCCATGGAGCATACTGCTTCTTTTTTCGCTTATCATAATTTATTTTTTTATGGTGTTTAAAAGTGTCGTACAAAATAACAACTTTAGATTGGGATACACCGAATTAAAATTCTTATAGCCTATAACCTTTAATTATCAAAGAAGAAGAATGTTCACGGAAAAAGAATAATGCACAATCTCTCAAAAAAAAGATTGTGCGTTATAATATAGATATATACAGATCGTTGTTACTGGCTTTTATAGCTGTTTATCTGAGATTAATCGTGCAATGCGGGTCTTGTTCTGTGTTCCTTTGGTAAGCAGGTAAACGTGCTTATACGCATCACGGTTCAGTTCGGTAGGCGAACCGTTGATAAGGATAATGTTCCGGTCATTGGCAAATTTCAGGATGCCGCTGATGTTGTTGGGATGCAGTTTGCCTATTTCATCCATCATACAGTGCAATTTGAAATCTTTGAATTTGCGTGACGCCCCTTCCTTGAACACATTCAGCAACATGATGTTTATCATCGCTTTTACCAGAATGTCGGTTCCTTCCGACCCCACATTGGCTATCTTCTCGATAAATCCGGTATCATTGCCGTTCTCCACAATGCGGAAACGCAATTCGAAGGAATCATACAGGCGGATGCTGTCGTAGCGGTAGGCATGTATTTCCTTGATAAAGGTACGTAGCAAAGTGATCGCTTCTTCTTTTACCAATTGCTCCTTGGCAGAGGAAAACAGGTTGGTTTCCGGTGAGAGGTCATAGCCGTAATCATGGTAATATTTCTGTATCTCACGTAGAATATTCACTACGCGGTTGCTGCTCTCTTCCACTTTCATTTCAATGCGCTGGATAACTCCTACAAAGTTGCAGGTAGCGAAACCTTTATTGATTTCACGGATCACATCTTGAATATCATCTTCCGATGAAGTCAGCATGGAGGTATCCATACTGATACGTTTGAAGGTATCCCAATGTTCATTGTTAATGCGACGGATATACTCGTCTATGCGGTTCTCTTCCACAAAGTCGTGCAGCTCGTCGGCAAAGCGTACATATTCCCAGTCCTCGTTGAATTTTACGCGGAACTTGAAGGTGTTGTCCTCATCAAAATGTCCGGTGAAAAGGTTCACTTCCTTGCGGAGTTTGCTTTGTACCTGTGTGAATTGGTTGGCTTGGCGGGTCAGTTCGTCAATCAGCTCCATACAAGTCTTGGTGGTTTGTATGGTCTGTGCGGTTTCAGAACGGAATATATCCTGATGCGGCTTGTACCAGTCGTATGCCGAAATCTTACTGTAGGCTTCCAAGTTCTTTTGCAATTCCCTTACATTTTCTTCCGCTTCTTCCAGTTCTTTGTTCAGAAGGTCTATTTTTTCTTGCAGAACAGATGTTTCCACTCTCAGCGTTTCCCGTTCCTGCTGGAGCAGATGTTTCTGTTCGTCGTGTTCCCGTTGCCATCCGGGGATACGGTCTATCAAGTCCCGTTTATCTTTCTGATATTCGATGACCAGTGTTGCGTTTTCCTTAATGAAAGAAAGTTCTTTATCC
>NZ_JBCOCI010000091.1:0-19233 GCF_040929485.1 Phocaeicola sp. RTP21198st1_B8_RTP21198_201120
CAGAGCTTGATACGACCCTTTTAAGTGTTATAATTACTATCTGTAACTTTTAGGAGCAGTCATTTTTGTTTTGACACCGCTTCCTTGTATTATAAGGTTGATGAACTATTATTTTTTTACAGAAGAGGGAGTATAACGTGCATTCAGTCCATCAATGATTTCTTGTGTGATGTTGTATGCCGGATTAGCGTATAGCAAATTGTCAAATCCTGTATTGCTGATAATTAGATCATATCCTTTGTTTTGATTATAAATTTTCAAGAATGAATTGATAGAATCACGTAACTGCAAGCTGTTCTTTTGATTTTCAGAAGCTAGTTCGTCGCTTAGTTTCTGTTGCAGTGCCTGCAGTTCTTGTTGTTGCTTCATCAGTCTCATCTGTTCTTGTTCAGCACGTTCACGTGTAGCGAAGCCATTATTTTCCAGTTTGCGTTGGAATTCTTTAGCATCAGCATCCAGCTTCTTTGCTTTTTCATTTAAAGTAGTGCGGATATTTTCTTCTTTCTGTATCATCACTTCATTTAAGTCATTCCAGAAATTGTACTTAGTCAACAGTGAATCGATTTCCACATAAGCTATTTTCATGTTTGAAGAACCAGCAACGCCGACAGCCGGAGCAGTGGAAGAAGTTGCAGCGTTGTTGTTGTCGCTACATTGTGCAAACACTAACACGATGGCTAGTGCTAGAAATCCATTCAGGATGAAATTTGTTCTTTTCATAATCTTTTTCACGTATTGTTTATTAATTATTATCCGTTTTGTTTTGCTTTTCAATTTCGGCTATGGCATTTTTATTAGGCTTGCGTGCTTCACGATCTTGTGATTGTACACATCCTACTCCTTTTTTACGGAGTGCCTTATTACCGCTTACATGTGTGTTTGGAAACTTTCCTTTTAGAAAGATTCCGATAGACAATAATGCTATACAGATAGCAACTATTAACACAGTTATAAGGATAGTATCAAGCATTTCTATTATTTTTGTGGTGCAAAGTTAGTGTAAGGCAAGGGAAATGCCAAATTTATTGAAGCATTTCGTATCTGCGGACTAAATTTGCGGAACAAATATAGAATTTTGCAATGATTTAGCTTTCTCTTTTCTCATTAAAAAAGAGGAAGTGTCCTATTTAAGAGAATTATTTAACTATTTTTTGCAAATTTGGAAACTGAATTTGCCTAAACAACATGATTATGAATAAAAAGGATTTAAAGCCGGCATCTGTCTTTTATTATTTTGAAGAGATATGTCAGGTACCCCGTCCCTCGAAAAGAGAGGAGAAAATAATTGCTTATTTGAAAGCCTTCGGTAGAAAACATGGTTTAGAAACTAAGACAGACGAAGTTGGCAATGTATTAATTAAAAAACCTGCCACTCCGGGTAAGGAGAATTTGAAAACTGTGATTTTGCAGTCTCATATAGATATGGTTTGTGAAAAAAACAGTGATGTGGAGCATGATTTTCTAATTGATCCCATTGACACAGTAGTGGACGGTGAATGGTTGAAAGCCAAAGGTACTACATTGGGGGCAGATAATGGTATCGGTGTGGCGACAGAATTAGCTATATTGGCTGCTACTGATATAGAGCATGGTCCGTTAGAGTGTCTTTTCACAGTGGATGAAGAAACTGGATTGACGGGTGCTTTTGCATTGAAACCAGGGTTTATGACTGGTGATATTTTGATTAATTTGGACTCGGAAGATGAAGGAGAATTATTCATCGGCTGTGCCGGTGGTGCAAATACTACAGCGGAATTTACTTATCAGCCTGTTTCTGCTCCACAGGATTATTTCTATTTCCGTGTAACGGTCAAGGGATTGACAGGTGGACACTCCGGTGATGATATTAATAAAGGTAGAGCGAATGCTAATAAGCTGCTGAATCGTTTTCTGACTCAGTTGGCTTCTAAATATATTTTATATTTATGTGAGATTGATGGTGGAAACCTGCATAATGCCATACCTCGTGAGGCACAGGCATTATGTGCGGTACCTATGAAGGATAAGGAATCGGTTCGTGTAGATTTGAATATCTATACTGCAGAACTGGAGAATGAATATGCTGCGACGGAACCGAACTTGAGAACCGAACTCTCTTCTGAATCCCCTTGTAAGGAAGCGATAGATATGACTACTGCCGGACATCTTCTGAGAGCTGTTTACGCTGTGCACAATGGGGTGTATGCCATGAGTCAGGATATTCCAGGATTAGTAGAAACTTCGTCTAATCTTGCTTCCATCAAACAGGTAGAGGGAAACAAGATTAAAATAGTGACTAGCCAGCGCAGCTCCATTCTTTCATCACGCAAGAATATGTCCGAGATGATCCGTTCTGCTTTTCTTTTGGGAGGTGCTGAAGTAATAACTGGTGACGGATATCCAGGATGGAAACCGAATACGGATTCTCCTGTTTTGAAAATTGCGATAGATAGCTATAAAAAACTTTTTGGTGTGGAACCTAAAGTAAAGGCAATTCATGCCGGATTGGAGTGTGGGTTGTTCCTTGAGAAATATCCGTCACTGGATATGGTTTCCTTTGGACCTACTTTGCGTGGTGTTCATTCACCTGATGAACGTATGCTGATACCTACTGTAGATAAATTCTGGCGTCATTTGCTGGATGTATTGGTTAATATACCGACAAAATAATTTATATGAAGAAAACAATTCTATTCCTTTGTTTGTGCTACCTGGTAGGGGTGACGTATGCACAGGAACCGTTCCGGGTAATGTTCTATAATGTAGAGAATTTGTTCGATTGTCAGCACGACACGTTGAAAAATGATTATGAATTTTTGCCGGATGCTCCGAAAGGATGGACGCAAGCGCGCTATCATGATAAATTGGCTAGGATAGCTAAAGTTATTATTGCCACGGGTGAGGAAAATGTTCCCGATTTGGTGGGACTTTGTGAAGTGGAAAATGATCATTGCTTGAAAGATCTGACAGAAAACTCGCCATTACGCGAGGCGGGTTATCGCTATGTCATGACTGATTCTCCTGATGAGCGTGGTATTGACGTGGCGTTGCTTTATCAACGTGGTACCTTTAAATTAGTAGGGAAAAACTGTATTTCTGTTCCTTATAAGGAAATAGAGCGTCGGCCTACACGTGATATACTTCATGTGACAGGGCAGGTAGCTTCCGGAGATACATTGGATGTGTTTGTGTGTCACATGCCTTCTCGTGCAGGCGGTGAGGAGAAGAGTGAACCCTACCGCCTTTTTACGGCGCAGATATTGAAGATAGCGGCAGATTCTGTTATGAATATCCGTCAGCATCCTAATGTAATGATTATGGGTGATTTTAATGATTATCCCACTAATAATTCTATTGCAAAAGTATTGGGGGCTGTGGCTCCGAAAAGTGGAGTGCAGGCCAAGAAATTATATAATCTGATGGACGGGCGTAAGGAGGGAACCTATCGTTATCGAGGTGAGTGGGGAATACTTGATCAGCTGATTGTTTCCGGTTTTTTGTTACAAGGGCATGATAGTATGCGCACTTCATATGATAAGGCACAGATTTTAAAATATCCGTTCCTGCTGGAAGAGGATGAAAAATATGGTGGTAATATTCCATCACGTACCTATTGGGGAAAGAAATATCATGGTGGTTATAGCGACCATTTGCCAGTGTGTGTGGACTTTGAAATTGGAAAATAGGGAGAGATTGGTGGTTAGTGATAAATGGACTGCGCTATTATGCCGCAGGTGTTAATCACTAACCGCTATATATTTCTATTCATGATGATAAGGACCGTTGTTCAATATAGTCATCGCCCGGTATAGCTGTTCTACGAAAATAAGGCGTATCATTTGATGTGAGAAGGTCATCTTGGATAATGAGATCTTTTCTTGGATTACATCATATATTTTGGGTGCAAATCCGTATGGCCCCCCAATGATGAATACTAACCGTTTGTTTACAGTGTGCATTTTGCGTTCTATCCAGTTGGCAAATTCTACGGAACGGAATTCTTTTCCATGTTCATCCAATAAAACCACTACATCGCCCGGCAACAAAGCTTTCAGAATTAATTCTCCTTCCTTCTCTTTTTGTTGCTCCATACTCAGGTTTTTGGTATTCTTGAGCTCGGGGATGACTTCCATATCGAAAGAAATGAAGTGCTTGGTACGTTCCACATAATCATTGATAGCGATGATATAATGTTTTTCGACAGTGCGTCCTACTACTAATAATGTAAGTTTCATACGTTCTTTTCTGGTTTACTTTGCAAAAATACGGAAAATCTCTACCTTTGCCTATCAATTCATAAAAAAACGATAACATTATGGACGAATTAGTAGTAAAAGACTTAATAGACAGACTGATAGACCTGTCTTTTGCTGAAGATATAGGTGATGGGGACCATACTACCTTGTCATGTATTCCCGCAGATGCAATGGGAAAATCAAAGTTGTTGATTAAGGAAGAAGGTATCTTAGCTGGCATTGAAGTGGCTAAAGAAGTATTTCGCCGTTTTGATCCCACAATGAAGGTGGAGGTGTTCATTCAAGATGGAACTCACGTGAAACCGGGTGATGTGGCTATGATGGTGGAAGGTAAAGTTCAGTCACTTCTTCAGACAGAACGCTTGATGCTGAATATCATGCAACGCATGAGTGGCATTGCTACTATGACCAATAAATATGTGAAGAAACTGGAAGGTACGAAAACTCGTGTACTGGATACCCGTAAGACAACTCCGGGTATGCGTATCATGGAGAAGATGGCTGTAAAGATAGGAGGAGGATGCAATCACCGTATCGGTTTGTTTGATATGATTCTGCTGAAAGACAACCATGTGGATTTTGCAGGCGGCATACACAATGCGGTGTCCCGTGCTAAAGAATATTGTAAGGCAAAGGGTAAGAGCTTGAAGATTGAATTGGAAGTGCGTAATTTTGACGAATTGAATCAGGCGTTGGCAGAAGGTGTGGATCGTATTATGTTTGATAACTTTACACCTGAAGATACTCGTAAAGCTGTAGAGATAGTAGGAGGACGTTGCGAAACCGAGTCTTCTGGTGGTATTACTTACGATACTATGTTACCCTATGCGCAGGCAGGAGTGGATTTCATTTCTTTTGGTGCGTTGACCCATTCTGTAAAAGGATTGGATATGAGCTTCAAGGCTTGTTAAGGAAATGTTTTATGATAAGAGAGAACTTCAAATTTTGGATCTTTTTTTGAAATATGAATGACGTAAGTGGTACGAATAAAATTAAAATAAATTCGTACATTTGCGTCATTGATATTAGTTTCTTTTATTTTCTTCTTTAAATCGGGTAGGTGTCATTCCTTTTACTTGTTTAAAGGAGGTACTGAAATACCTCGGATAGGAAAAGCCTACCTCGTAAGATATTTCGTTGATATTCATGTTGGTATTTGTAAGCAAGTAAACAGATTTTTCTATGCGTAGTTTATTGATATAGTCATTAACGCCCAACCCGGTTAGAAGTTTTACCTTATTATATAAGGATGCTCTGCTCATAGCCATTTTATCTGTGAGAAACTTAATGGAAAGTTCCTCTCCAGCCATATTTTCATTAATAAGTATATTGAGTTTGGCGATGAATTCCTCATCTTCTTTACTGTTTTTCTTTTGAGACTGTTCTGTTTCTATCCTTTTTTCGTTTTTTTCTTTTACTAGCCTATTAGATGATAATTCCGTTGCAGGAATGTTTTCTTCGACTGGTATTTTTTCTTCTTTGTTTTTTAAGATGTCGTTCAATATAGCTTGTAGGAAGTGGTTCATATTGCCTTTCATATATTTCTCTTTCCGTCGGAAATAAATGTAGCCTATACCGGCTGTGGTAATAATAAACAAGATGGCGGCTATGCCGATGAACCAGCTGGTCTTATACCAAGGAGGAGTAACGATTATGTTTATCAATTTTTGGGGTGTGGTATGATTCCCGTCTTTAGTATTGCAAGAAACCCGTATTGTGTAGTTGCCTGCGGATAGAGAGGATAAATTTAAAGTTGGATCGTAAGTTTCAATCAATTGTTTGCTTCTACTTTCAATTATGTATCGGAGCAGGTATTTTTGGAATATGTCTCTGTTCTTTATTCGAAGGTGGATGGAAAGAGAATTGTAGTTCCAAGGTATGTTTATTGTATTCTCTTTGATTTTTTTTAAATAAGGACTACCGTTAAGGAGAATGTCGGACAGGTATATTTCTGGTATCTGAGTTTCAGTTTCGGGAATGTTTGTGTTGATTTTTACCAATCCTTCGGATCCACCTAGATAGATGTAATTCTTATTAGATTGTTTTTGGTATGCGAATAAAATTTCGTTAGATGGGAAACCATCAGAACTATTCCAGATAGTAAATTTATTTTCTTTGATAATATAAGAATATAGTTGATTTTGAGCACAGATCCATAGACGTCCTTTTCTATCGGCAATGAGGAAGGATATGTTATTAAATAGTTTGGTGTGTATGCGATGGTATTTTCGACTTTTCAAGTCGAAGAATCCAAGTCCTTTGTCGGTTCCGGTCCATATTATATCGTTGTTGTCATAAGACATGGAAGTGATGGTTTCATTTTTTTCCAACTCGAATAGTAATCGGATACTGTCATTTTGTTGATCTACCCAAAAAGCTTGGTGAGCGTATTTTAAAAGAGAGAATTTATCGTTGGAGTATGATAGACAAAGTGCATTATTAGAGAAGTCGTAGTGACGATCTGTTTGCATCTTTGAGAATGTGTGGTTATGTGTATTATATGCATATGCATTACGACTGATTATATATATTTTGTTGTTTGCCACTTGATTGGCCAAAGGAAGGTAACCATAAAAACATTCTTTATAGTTGGTCTCTTTATCTATAATGGTGAAAGGACGATATTGCTGCGTCTTTTTATTGAACAGGAAAATGCCTTTGGTATACAAAGAAACCATTAATTCAGATTCAGATATTTCAGCAATGGAAATAACTTTATCTCCGTAGGTTGAGGGGAAATGGGTAAATTTGTCAGTAGAAGGGTCGTATAGGTTGATACCTCCTCCATCAGTTCCAATCCAAACTTTTCCATTCTTTTCTTCGTAAAGGCTGATGATTGATTTTTCACTGAGTCCGTTGGGATTGTTTAAAACGGCATCTTTATATGTCTTAATGTACGTTTCTTTAATACAGAATATGCCTCCGCGTACGCTTCCTGCCCATAAGTTTTTTTCTTGGTCTTTATAGAGCAAGGTGATGGAGTTTACTGGTAGGGAAGAATAGTCTCCTACTATATGTTGAAGTTGTGAGAATTGTTGAGTATGGGGAGCAAATTGGTTGATGCCACTTCCGTCTGTAGCCAACCATAGTTTGCCATTGTGTTCTGTTATGTCTAAAATATAATTGTTGTTTAATCCGGAATTTGTTTGAGTATAGTGTTCTTGGATTTTTCCTGTTTGGTCATAGCAATATAGTCCAGATCCATAAAAGGATGTGTAAATATGCTGGTCAAGAGTTATGTATAACGATGTCAGCAGGTTAGGACTGCTTGGAATAAAAAGACTAAATTGTTGAGTTTGACAGTTGTACGAGTAGATTCCTTTTCTTCGGGTACCTACTAAAATTTTGTTTTTATCGAGATAAACCATTTTTTGGATTCTATAATCTACCATGTTGATATTTTTTTTCTTTTCTTGTTTTTTAATGTGAATGATCTTTGTTTTTTTACTATGATAGTCGTAGCAATATATGGTATTCTCGCTGCCAAACCATATTCCACCTTTTACTTTGATAGAAGAATAGATCGCTTGGGAAATGATAGTATTAAATCGGTCCTGTTCGGCATCATAAAGGGCTAACCCTTTGGGAGTTGCTATCCAAAGATTTCCTAATGAGTCTTCTGTCAGATGATTGATATAATTACTAGGTAGAGAGTGGGGATCGTCTGAATGGTGCAGATAGGTTTTGATTCCCTCTTGAGTATAACTGTTCAATCCATTTTGGGTACCTATCCATAAAGTACCTTTATGGTCTAGCAGGATGGATTGGACAGTAGCTTGGGAAAGTCCTTGCTCTATAGAGAGCTGGGTGAACGAATAATTGACACTGTGTTCGGAAGAGAACAATTTTGTGTCTGCCCATAAGAATAAAATGATAATTAAGGTCCGATACATTGTATTTTTTATTTTTTGCAAAAATACATTTTTTTTCTTTTGATAAGAATTTAAGGATTATTTTTCAGTATGAAGTAATAAGAATACTAAGATATTTTAGAAATAAAAATTGAGAAATATCCCCTTATTAGACAGAAATGGACTTGATTTATACAATTTCTGATCTTTTTAGTTGATAAATAGACTAAGTTTGCACAGTTAAATTTTTAAAATAAGTTTTGTGAACCAAAATTAATGTAGTATGAAAAATGTTATACTTTTATTATTGTCGGTATGTGGTATGCTTGCTTGTACTCATACACCGAAATGGGAATTAGTGTGGGAAGATAATTTTGATGGTGCGGAACCTGATACCACAATATGGAGCCGCATACCTCGCGGAAGACCTGATTGGCAAAATACTCAGTCATTTGATAATCGTTGTTATGAAATGCGTGATGGTTGTTTAATATTAAAGGGAATTGTGAATGATAATATGGATGTAGATACGGCGAAGTATCTGACTGGGGGATTGTGGACAAAAGACAAGCATGCTTTTCATCGGGGACGCATCGAAGTAAGAGCTAGATTGCATGGGGCGAGAGGAGCATGGCCGGCTATATGGACTTTGCCTTATGAAATTGATAAATATGTTTGGCCTATGGGAGGAGAGGTAGATATTATGGAACGTTTGAATTATGATTCTATTGTTTATCAAACCGTGCATTCGCACTATACTTATACATTGGGGATAGAGAATAATCCGAAACATGGAGGCACTGCATCCATTAATCCTGAGGACTTTAATGTATATGGGGTAGATTTTTGGCCGGACAGTTTGGTGTTTCATGTGAATGGAAAACGACATTTTGTTTATCCTCGTATCGAAACGGAACAAGAAGGTCAATTTCCTTTTGATATTCCTCAATATTTGTTGATTGATATGCAATTAGGAGGTACTTGGGTAGGACCAGTGGACTCTACGGATTTACCAGTGGAGATGGAAGTGGACTGGGTACGTCATTATCAATGGAAATAAAGCTATTCTGATATTTGTTGTTGTAATACAAATTATAAATAACCTATTAACTTAATTAAATTGAAATTATGAAAAGACAAAGGCAAAAATTATTTCGCGTGGTTTTGGCAGGCGTCCTGATGATATTTTCATTTATGGTATACGCACAGGAACGTATAGTGACAGGTAAGGTGTATGATTCATCCGGTGAGTCTATTATAGGAGCTAGTGTAATGGTACAGGGTACTATGCAGGGAGTGGTGACTGATATAGACGGTGCTTTTCAGTTGAAGGTGCAACCTTCCCAGTCTTTAGTGATTAGCTTTTTGGGATATCAGGATGTGATCCTGCCGGTAGGAAATAAAAATAATTTTAAAATTATTTTGGAAGAAGACTCCAAAAAGCTGGACGAAGTGGTGGTGGTAGGATACGCTACTCAGAAGAAAGTGAATTTGACAGGATCTGTTGCTTCCGTATCAGCAAAAGATATTCAAGATATTCCGGTGGCTAATACAACTACTTTGCTGCAGGGACGTTTGCCAGGTTTAGTACTAACTCAGAACGGTGCACAAGCTGGTAATGATAATCCAGAAATCAGGATTCGTGGTATTGGTACCTTTGGGAATAATAATCCGATGGTGTTGATTGACGGGGTGGAAGGTAGTATTTCACAAATTGCAGAAATCCCTTCTGCCGATATTGAGAGCATTTCTGTATTGAAGGATGCGGCATCGGCAGCTATTTATGGTGTGCGTGCTGCTAATGGCGTTATTTTGATCACTACTAAGCGGGGACAGGCATCAAGCAAAGTGAAGATTTCGTATTCAGGTAGTTATACTTTGCAGACACCAGGTATTGTTCCCGATTATGTGGATGGTTATAATTGGGCTTTGATGAAAAACGAAGTGAGCACTGGAACTTTTTCACCGGAAGCTTTGCAAAAGTTGCAAGACGGATCAGATCCGGATCATTATGCAAATACCAATTGGCTGGATGCTGTATTGCGTAATGCTAGTATGCACCAGCATCATCTGTCTGTATCAGGAGGTAATGAGAATACCCGTTTTATGACTTCGGTGGCCTATTCCAATCAAGATGGTATCATGATGAAGACAGGAGTAGAACGCTTTTCTTTTCGTTCGAATATTGATACTCGTTACAAACGTTTTACTTTTGGATTGAACTTATCCGGTAATAAGAATAATGTGACTACTCCTGCTGTCGCACCTTCCGGCGAAGGTGGAATCATGCGTTATGTATCCTGGTTTACTCGTCCTACTGTGCCGGTGATGTATTCTAACGGACACTACGGCTATGTAGATGGTTCGTCATTGAGTGCCGAACTGATGAAGAATCCTGTAGAGTCAATGTCTTTAGGGCACCGCAGCAATGAGTATTGGCGTTTTAACGGTAAGGTTTTTGCAGGTATTGATTTATGGGACGGATTGAAGTTCCAGACCAGTTTTGCTTATGCTTTTGATTTAAATGCAACGAAATCTTATTCTCCCAAATCTCCTGCCCGTTATGATGCAGAAGGAAATATTAGAAAAGCGGCAGGGGAAACGAATAAGGAGGAGGATTATTGGTATCGCAATGCAACATGGACGAGTGAGAACCTGTTGACTTATAACAAACAATTTGATAAACATAATGTTAATGTGTTGTTAGGGCACTCTGTTATTGGCTCGCGCTTTTATAAAACGACTGCTTCCATACAGGGCTTTCCTACAGAAAATATTTATGAACTTGATGGAGGAACAATTAATCCGGGTGCAAAAGGCAATTCGGAAGAATATAAACTCCAGTCATTTTTTGGTCGTGTGAATTACGGTTATGATGACCGTTATTTGTTTGAGTTCAATATTCGCCACGATGGTTCATCACGTATGCCTAAAGCCAATCGTTACGCTACATTTCCTTCCGTATCAGGAGGATGGGTATTTTCGAATGAAGAATTAATGAAAGACTATAAAAACTTCTCCCTTGGAAAGTTGCGTTTATCATGGGGTAAGTTGGGTAACCAGGAAATCGGTAATTATGCTTATGCGGCTACTTTGGGCGCAAGCGGAAATTATTTCTTTGACCAAGGTGGGGACAAACAGGCTGGTATGGTACAGACTTCTGTTCCAAATGAAGACATCAAATGGGAAACGACCCGCTCCATCAATGTGGCCCTTGATCTTGGATTCTTTAATAATAGGATACAGACTACTTTTGAATGGTTTGATAAGAAAACTTCTGATATCTTGATGCAATTAGCTATGCCAGGCATATTCTTAGGTTCTCTTAATGCTCCTTATCAGAATGTGGGTGCTGTCCGCAATCGTGGTTGGGAATGGAATGTGAATTACTCGGATAGTAAAGGCGATTGGGTTTGGAATGTAGGTTTCAACTTGTCACACGTGAAGAACGAAATTCTGGAAATGGGCGGTTTGGAAGAAACAATAAGTGGGCAAACAATCAATCGTATTGGCAATCCTATTGGCGCTTATTTTGGATATAAAGCGATTGGTATGTACCGTACAGAAGCTGATTTACAGCGTACTAATTCAAAAGGGGAAGTCATTAAACAAAATGGTGTGGCTCCTAAATTGGGCGATATTATGTATGCTGATTTGAATGATGATGGTAATATTACTGCTGATGATCGTGATATTATTGGCAATCCTTTTCCTAAATATTCTTATAGCTTCAATTTAGGAGCTTCTTGGAAGAATTTTGACTTGTCTACTTTTTGGCAAGGAGTGGGAGGTATTTACCGTTACAGTTGGGAAACTTCTACCGATATTCGCGGTAACTTAACCGAACGTTGGTTGGATCGTTATTCTGCCGGCAACGTAAATGCTTCTATGCCGGCATTGGGTAATACTATGAATGATTCTTATTCTTCATTCTGGTTAGAAAATTCCAGTTACTTACGTTTGAAGAACTTGGAATTCGGCTATACATTCCGTCAGCCTGGACTTGCTAAGATGGGTGTTTCCAGTGTCCGTGTTTATTTTGCCGGAAGCAACCTTTTGACATTTACGTCTTTGAAAAACTGGGATCCGGAAAAAACATCGGGTGATGCTAGAAATGACGTACATCCCAATATGCGCACTTATTCATTTGGGCTAAATATTCAATTCTAACTTATAAGGAGGATATACATTATGGTAAAAAGTACAAAAAATATATGCAGAGTTTTATTTTTTTCTGGAGTGTTATTGGTTACCAGTGCATGTTCAGATAGTTTTTTGCAGACGGATTCTCCGAATCAGCCTTCTCAAACCACTTATTGGCAGACCGAATCGGATGCATTGATGGCTTTGACAGCTTGCTATGATGCCATGCAGAGCCAGAATTTATATGATGACAATATTGATGGCTGGAAGTTTGGATTTCTAGGACGTGAAACCAGTACGGATAATGGAGACCACACATGGGGTGATTGGATGCAGGGAAGTTCTATCTCGAAATGTGCTTCTTCCACTACCGATGAATGCTTTTCTATGTACTGGAATGCTAATTATGAAGTGATTAAGCGTTGTAATATGTTGGTAGAGAATGTGGAACGTATTCCGATGGAGGCTGAAAAGATAGATGCATACAAGGCGGAAGCAATAGCATTACGAGCTTTGATGTATTGCAATCTGACCTCCGTATTCCGTGATGTCCCTTATCTGACGAAACCTTTAACTTTGGCTGAAGCACAGGCTCCCAAGGCGGAACGTAGCCAGATTATTTCGTCCTTGCTGGAAGATTTGAAGACTTGGATTCCTAAAATACCAGTTATAGGGAAAGCGCAAAAAGGACGTATGTCCCAAGAAGCAGGTTATGCCATTATGGGACGAATTGCTCTTTTTAATCAACGTTGGGACGAGGCAATAACGGCTTATAAAAATGTAGTAGGAAAAGTGCAGCTTTTTAAGTCGGGTGACGGAACTGATTATGCTGCCAATTATGCTGATTTGTTTAAAGAGCAAAATGAAACGGCAGCAGAAGTATTGTTGAGTGTCCATTTTAAAGGTCCGGGATTAGGTGAAGGAAGTTGCTTTGGGGTTTGTTGGTCTGCTCCAATGAATGCTATTGAAGGTTCTATGAACTTGTGTGATGATTTTTATTGTATAGATGGGTTGCCCATCGATAAGTCACCTTTATTTAAAGGAAGTCTTGTTCAAGGAGCCCATACGAAGGCTAATCCGGATATGGGACGTTATGAGAATCGTGATCCTCGTATGAAAGGTACATTGATGTTACCTGGTATGGAATGGAACGGAAAACTGTTTACTAATAATTTGCCGGCAAGTTCTACCTGTTGTATTCGTAAATGGTACACTCCAGAAGATACAGTTAATGAATATGACGGTAGTCTTGACTTCTATGTTATCCGTTATGCAGAGGTACTTTTGTCACTTGCTGAAGCTATGATTGAGAAAGGTGGTTATCCACAAGCCGAAATAACAGGATATATTAATGAAGTTCGTGCTCGTGTTGGTATGCCAGCGGTAGAAGTAGTGGAAGGAACTAATTTGAATAAAGAAGAATTGCGCGCCATTGTACGTCACGAACGCCGTGTGGAATTGGCTTTTGAAGATTTGCGTTTTGCAGATCTTTACCGTTGGGGAGAATTTGAAAATGCTCAAAAGCGTATGCAGAAAGACCAGTCATTCTATGGCTTTGGAGTAGTTTCGCGGGGTAATCTTCGTGGTGCGCAAGATTTGGTTTGGCCTATTCCGCAAGGTGAGATTGATACGAATCCGATGTTGGAGCAACATAGTGAATGGAAATAAGAATGATTGAATTATCTATTGTAATATAACTGTGATGAGGTAAGAGATTGTTAAAAGGTATTTTCTTGAAATAAAGGACAAGTATGTGGTGATAAGGCTGTAACTTGTCCTTTATCGTTTGTTTCCTATTATATATGTTCTATTTCATAACGTAGCATATTTTGTTAAATTACAATGTGATGTTATTTATCTTTTCGTCTCTTTGTTTTATCTTTGTCGTTGAATATTATAAGTAATTAAGTATATGAAGAAAAAGAATGTTTTTAAATGGTGGGGAGTTGTTTTGTTATTATGTATGTGTTCTGTTCATGCTGAGGCGCAGGATTTGAAATCTATATTGACAGGAGTGGCAAAGGCGGCAATTGGTAACAAGGCTACTACGGCTCATTCTATTGTGGGGACTTGGTCTTATCAGGCTCCTGAATGTCAGTTCGAGAGTGATCAGTTACTGGCAAAGGCTGGTGGAGAGGTAGCGGCCAAAGAAGTGGAAGAAAAATTACAGACTATATATGATAAGATTGGTTTGACTAGTATTAAGTATATTTTCAAGGAGGATGGTACTTATTCATATATATTGAAAAGACGTACGGTAAGCGGCACTTATGTTTTTGATGAGGAAGCTAAGACGATTATTATGAAAAGTAAGTTGGGCATACAGACGGTAGCTTATGTGACAGTGACAGGCAATAGTATGAGTCTTGTGTTTAATGCCGATAAGTTGATGTCTATTCTAAAGGTGATTACTGGAGCGGCTTCCAAAGTAAATTCTACAGCTGCCACTCTTAACAGTGTAGCTGAAGCTTATGACGGGCTGATGTTAGGATTTGAATTGAAAAAGTAGATGCTTTTTGTAAAATATGGGATACAAGTCTTTTATAAAAGTTGAAAAATTGTGATTGGAAATAATGTTTAAGGATAAAACCGTTTTAACCTTATTATTATGGTTAAAACGGTTTTTTTATTAACATGTATTGTTTTTGTATATACTGGTCATGAATGTAATATATTGCATATATGTGAGAACGGTTTATTCTTGCTCTTTCAGTGCTGCGAAAATCAAACCTTCCAGTTCTTCCGCCAGTTCGGGGTTATCCTGAATCACTTGTTTGGAAGCGTCACGTCCTTGTCCCAGTTTGGTTTCGTTGTAGCTGTACCATGAACCGCTTTTCTTGATGATGCCTAAATCAGCACCCAAATCAATGATTTCACCAGCTCTTGAGATACCTTCACCAAACATGATATCGAATTCGGCTTTACGGAAAGGAGGTGCCACTTTGTTTTTCACTACTTTTACTTTAGTCTGGTTGCCGATTACTTCTTCACCATCTTTCAGTTGAGTGGAGCGACGGATATCCAAACGTACGGAAGCATAGAATTTCAGAGCATTACCACCGGTAGTTGTTTCTGGATTACCAAACATGACACCGATTTTTTCACGCAACTGGTTGATAAAAATACAAGTTGTATTGGTTTTGCTGATGGCTGACGTAAGCTTACGCAAAGCCTGAGACATCAAACGCGCTTGTAAACCTACTTTGTTATCACCCATATCTCCTTCAATCTCAGCTTTTGGAGTCAATGCCGCGACAGAGTCGATAACAATGATATCAATAGCGGATGATCGTATTAGCTGCTCAGCAATTTCAAGTGCCTGCTCACCGTTATCGGGTTGTGATATCCATAAGTTATCTACATCCACTCCCAGTTTGGCCGCATAGAAACGGTCGAAAGCATGTTCGGCATCAATGAAAGCTGCAATGCCGCCTGCCTTCTGAGCTTCAGCAATGGCATGGATAGCCAATGTAGTCTTACCGGATGATTCGGGACCATAAATTTCTATGATTCTACCTTTGGGATAGCCGCCTACCCCTAATGCGGCGTTCAAGGCGATAGACCCGGTAGGAATCACTTCCACTTCCTGTACGTTGTCATCACCCATTTTCATGATAGAGCCTTTACCAAAAGTTTTCTCTATCTTATCCATTGCAGCTTGCAGTGCTTTCAGTTTTTCACTATTTCCGGCACCTGGAGCTGCTGAGAATGGAATTTCTTCGTTATCTTTTTTTGCCATAAATCTGTTGGTTTATAAAATTTGTTGTGCGTGTTCTTTTGTTTTCACCTCTTTGGGAGAGATGATACGTTCAATCACGCCTTCTTCGTTGATGATGAAAGTCGTACGGAATATACCCATATATTTACGTCCGTACATACTTTTTTCTCCCCATACTCCGAATTGTTCTACCAACTTCTTGTCGGTATCGGCAATAAGAGTAAAGGGCAGCTCGTTCTTTTCAATGAATTTCTGATGCGATTTGGCATCATTCACACTGACACCGATTACTTCATAACCATGGGCGCGCAGTTCCGCATAATTATCACGCAAGTTACATGCCTGGGCAGTACAACCCGATGTCATATCTTTAGGATAAAAATAGAGTACTATCTTTTTTCCTTTGTAATCACTTAAACGAATTTCTTCTCCTTTTTCGTTCAAGCCTAATATTTCTGGGACTTTATCTCCTATGTTCATTTTTTTAGTGGTTAATGATTTATGGTTATTGTGGCCGCAGGTATGAATTACTTACCATGGGCCGTTAATCACTTTTTAAAGTTCTAAATCACCATCAAATACTTCATGCCAAGGCAGCCCTTGTTTGTTCAGTTGTTCCATAAATGGATCGGGATCAAACTCTTCTACATTCCATACTCCTGGACGTTTCCACAATCCTTGCAGGAACATCATGGCTCCAATCATGGCAGGAACTCCTGTTGTATAGCTCACTCCCTGCATTCCAGTTTCTTTGTAAGCTTCTTGATGGCTACAGTTGTTGTAAACATAGTAAGTACGTTCTTTGCCATCCTTTACGCCTCGGATGCGGCATCCGATAGAAGTTTCGCCTTCATAATTTTCTCCTAGATCCTGTGGATTGGGGAGTACGGCTTTTAGGAATTGTAACGGAACAATTTTCACTCCGTTATAATCTATTTCGTCAATACGGGCCATACCGATATTCTGGATGACACGCAGATGAGTCAGATATTCCTGACCGAAAGTCATCCAAAAGCGAGCACGTTTGATAGTCGGGAAATTCTTAACTAATGATTCCAGCTCTTCATGATACAGCAAGTAGGAATCACGAGGACCGATATTGGGATAAGTCAGATCCTTGTGGTATTCCAATGGTTTGGTGGTCACCCATTTGCCTTCTTCATAATAACGTCCGTTCTGAGTAATTTCGCGGATATTGATTTCAGGATTAAAATTGGTAGCAAACGCTTTGTGATGGTTACCGGCATTACAGTCCACAATATCCAAGTAGTGCATCTCGTCAAAATGATGTTTTGCAGCGTAGGCTGTATAAATACCACTTACTCCCGGGTCGAACCCACAACCCAGTATAGCTGTCAGTCCTGCGTTTTCAAAACGTTTCTTATAAGCCCACTGCCAACTGTATTCGAAATGAGCTTCATCTTTCGGTTCATAGTTTGCTGTATCCAGATAATTCACTCCAGCCTTCAGACAAGCTTCCATGATGGTCAGATCTTGATAAGGCAGAGCTACATTGATGACGATTTCGGGTTTGAAACTATTAAACAGGGCTACCAGTTCGTCTACATTGTCCGCATCTACCTGTGCAGTCTTAATAGCTGGATTGCCGATAGCTTTTACGATTGCATCACATTTTGATTTTGTACGGCTGGCGATCATGATGTCAGTGAATACATCCGGATTCTGAGCCACTTTGTGTGCTACGACAGTACCTACACCGCCTGCACCGATAATTAATACTTTACCCATTTGCTGTTTTTTATTCTTGTTAAAATAAAATGCCCGGCAAACATTACCGTTCACAGGGCAAAGATAACAAAATATTTTGGGTATTAGTTGATACGATCTAGTTTCTTATTGGTGAAATCTAATGTTTTTCTTTCGTAGGACCATGTTTCATGGCTACCCGTGACTATATGAATGCGTATGGGATTACCCAAAGCCAAACGACATTCGTCGGTTGTCATTCCTTTCTGTACCTTACCGCGGCTTATCATGTTCCAAACTTCTTCTGTGATATTCGGATACTTGGCTCGTAAGTTACCTATGCCGAATAGAACCGTAAAATAATTGTCTGATTGTAAAATCACATCAACTACACTCGTATGGGTGAATGTAGCTTTTATCTTATAATTCTTTCCATCTATGTCTTCCAGCTCTAAAAAGATGTAAGGGGAGTTGTTTTGTGAGATTATATTTTTGATGGTGAATTGTGTATATCGGGGAAGTCTCACCGGAGTATCTGTTTCATCCAGACATTCCGTTTCCGCTTTCAGATAGACAGGTTTTTTCCCATATTTGCTCATCAGGTTCTTTGATTTTTTTGTATTTGCATCACTGAAGCTAAATGAATTTGGAAAATATTTATTTTTATTTTCCATAATAAAATCACTGTCTGCCATGCCGCAATTAGTCTTTGATATAGCTACCGGCTGATAGTAGGTGTTTCCTTTCTTGTCTTGGAATACGATTTTTACAGGGTATGCGCGGCTGCCCACTCTGACAGCTGTTACAGTTACTTCTTCATTCATACCAATCGGGACTTCTTTATAGCCCGATGTGCTGTTGGGGTCATCTATACGTACTTTGTTGGTACGCATATATAAGGTTTGTCTTTCCAGCAACTCTTTGGCTATGTCCACATCACCCAGGTAGGCAAGGGTAGGGATACCAGCTTTGGGCTTTAGGCAATATTGTTCCAAAGTGGTGTTTTTAAGTTCGTGATAATATTGTTGCCCTTCACATTCAAAGTTAAAATGTACAAAACCCCGTTCGGTAATTTCCGAACCTAGATATTCAAAAATTTTATGTTTTAAATCTCCTGTATCCACCTCCTTATTAGTCTCCGTCGATTTAAAAGGAGGAATAATGATGTCTTTACGTTCCGGTATCACCATGAATTTCATGCCTGGTGTCCAGTCACACAGGTTGTAATGCTTGAAATGATCGTTTATAAACTGTTTTTCCAAAGACTCTACGGAAATACTTGTTTGTTGTGAAGTAGTCGTGACTATATATCCGTTTTGTGCATAAGTGCATAAGCTACAGCTTGTTGCCCCAATTAAAATGGTTAAAAACTTTTTCATCGCTTTAAGTGTTAGTATATATAAATTCATACAAAGGTATAAAATTTTTGTGTATAATTGCTATAGTGAAAAATAAAATGGTTAGTTTTGCACACTAAACTAACAGATTTAACAAAAAAATAATATCCTCAAATCCGCAACTAAGCCCTTGAACGTCCTTATTGCGTTTACACGTCCTCTCATTACTGAATTTGCAGATA
>NZ_JBCOCI010000092.1:0-16639 GCF_040929485.1 Phocaeicola sp. RTP21198st1_B8_RTP21198_201120
TCGCTAAAAGTTTATTCTTCAATCGGTTAAGTCAAACCGATAAAAATCTAAAATATAAAGCCTAACCCTAACGACAAATTGGAAAGAGCCAATTTATCTTTCCCTTCATTCTTCTCGTCAGTAATATTAGCCGATTTCAGACCTTTTTGATAAGCAACATTCAAAAACAAGCGCTTCCAATAGATGCTGCCCTGTATGGCAATTCCCCAGTCAAAACGGTTAATATTACCTTTAGGATCGTCCCCATCATCATTCTTGCCAAAGGAGGGACAATCATCTTTGGTTATGGTATGTTTATTTTCTCCATATTTGTCGGGGGATACTGTCAAATATGTATCCGACTCATATTTAAACTTACCAAACAACCCATAAGAGAAGTAAGGGCCCACTCCCAACTGAACCCTAAACGATTCTGACAAAGGTAAAGCATAAGCAAATAAAATAGGAACGTCCAAATAGCCCAGATTATGTTTTTGAGTGACACTAGTGCCGCGAGATTCTGTCACATCATATTTCTTATAAGAATCCAAATCGACCCGATGCGATTTTTTAGTAGTAAATTTATCATATTCATAAGTGATACCTTTCATAGAAAGTCCAATAGCAGGCTGAATACTAAAGTTGCCAATCACAGGAACATCTATAAAATAATGGACACTGTAACCCATATAGCTTTTATTATTATAATCTTGATCTGCCATAAGATCATTATACTTCCCTGTAGCACTGGTCATATTTAACCCCACGCGAATACCGGAAGTAGTTTGTGCTTGTGCCATAAATGCACATACGGACATAGCCATGATAAAAAACAGTTTCTTCATAATGCAGTATTTTTATTAAAATTTGTAATCTTGTTTCACTCCTTTCATAGTGAACAATAAAGAAAGACGGACAGACCAATTTTCATCAATAGCATACTCAGCTCCTATTCCTGCATAGAAACCTGGATGCATTTTAGATTCCTCTACGCTAGACATGCTGCTCATATTGAGCAGCCTTCGCATTCCACATTAAACCCTGTGCATACGATGTTAACGAAATTAGCATTAAAATGCTGCAATAATTGTCTTTTCCATACTTCGTAACAATTGACTCTATAAGTTTACATTTGCAAATGTATTGCAACTTTTATATTCAAAAAACTATCATTTGTCAAGATTTACACTAAACACACTAAAATAGATACCAAGCAGCTAAAATTAACGACTATATATACAATAAATAAATTATGCAAATAAGACAAGCTTGAAAATATATAAATTTAGGCTTCACATTCCAGCTCTATATGATATAGAATCGGAAGAACCATCAAAAGCCCAGTTATACTTTTCACCACCTCTCCAGACTGGCAGTATAGAACTATAGAACCATTTAAAACATAAAACAAACAGGCGTTTATTCCTCGGAAATGAACGCCTGTTTGTTTTGAATTTCACTATTCAGCCATATCAACAAATCTTTTTGGCAAGCAACCAATTTTCACTTCTGTTGACGAAGCCGGCTAACTTAAACACTTATTTTATTTCACGAATCAACATTCCCGGATAAAAATCGCCACCCGACACTTTTCGGAAAGTGGTAAAACCAAAGTCCGAACCATAAGCCTGTTCCTCGGAAGCCATATAACGATTATCCCAAATCAGATTCTCCTTAGGCTGAATCACTCCTACACGCTTATAAGTCATTTTGCCTTCTTTGCTCAGTTCGGCTTCCAGTACTTCAAATTTAGACTTTTCAGTGACTCCCTCTTTCAAGCCAATATAAGCTTTAAGGGGAGAAACACTAATTAAGGGGGTATTTACTTTGAACTGGTCAAAATTCTTTTGCAGACTCGCTATATTTTCATCAATGGCACGTTGGCATGCCTTTCGCACCATTTGCTGGGGCTCGTCCAAGTTAATACCCAAAAAGGAAGTGTTACTTCCATCACTATGCTGGCTGCCCACATACTTCAACTTGAACATCTTACGGTTATTATTGAAAGCATTCACCTTCTCCTTATTATCCTTATCAGTATAATATTGAGTATAGAATTTTGTTGCAGTCTCTTCATCCCAAACCAGTTGATAGAGATAAGTATCAATATTTACTTTAAACCCCTTATAGGATGCAACTATATCTCCCGTAGAATTACCTAAATCCATATAGGATGTCTCACCGGTGTAAATGGCCGCTGCCGCACCCAGCCCTTTGACAATTCCTCCCCACACACTTGAACCTTTTGAACGGTCAATATAGCGAATATCATTCACAATAAGAAAAGTATTTCCAATCAAGTCCTCACCGGCATCTTCCAACAGAGCGTTTCCGCGTTGAGTCTTGGATGCCAAAGCCTTGTCCAGTTCGGAAGCATTGTACAGCCCTCGTTCTTTCACCAGTTCTACATCACAGACCCCTGTCATGTAATCACGGTTAAACCAGCGTCCTACCATACGACTGGCAATACCATTATTTCTGATAAATTCATCTATCTCCTCATGGTTTTTATCCAATTTCTTTTCAGAAGTATAGATTACTTTTACACTTAAATCATGATTATTGTATTTATCAGGAACAGGAATTTTGAGAAAAACATCCTTTATTTCATCACCAAATTCTCTTCCTTCGTGATTGATCATCATGCTATAAAGAGAACTGCGACGATATTTTATTTCGCCGTCTCCTTGGGCTTGAATTTGAGCGGCGAATACCACCGTCAACAACTGTATTATAATGAATCTTTTCATTTTTCAAACATTCAATAATTAATAATCCCAATGTTTATCTGGAATGACAGAGGTTATCTTAAACATATTTGTATCCGGGTCAAAACGTGCAATCACTCGAAGAGCCTCTACTTCGGTCAAGCTCTTCTTGTCTTCCGCTAACATATATTGTTTGGCCAAGACCATATCCTCTTCTTTTTCGAACAAGCAAGGCACCAGTATCTTGCCATCCGGATCAATAATCCCCCACTTTCCATCGGACATCACATAAGCCATCTCATTATCAAAATTGGATGCATTGGCAAATCCCTGCTTCAGACGAACAGACTTTTGCACCCCATCATAAAGGTAATACAGGTTATCCTTTTTCACCCATATCAATTGCGGATTGACTATAGGAGCTACACCTTGCCACTCTAAAGGAACGACAACCCGGTTCTGCAAATCAATAGCCCCCCATAATTTGTTCAGGCATACGGATGCATACCCCCGATGAAAATTGCCTATACGGTCATACTTATCGGATACGATTTGTCCTTTCATATCTACATAAAACCAAGAAGCATTTTTTTGTACTCCCAAGCGCCCATTGTTCACACTGGTAAGCGAATTAGTATATTCAATAGGAATAACAACTGCCCCTGTAGAATCAATTGCACCAAAAGCCGATCCCTTTTGTACCACCCGGTATCCTTCATTGCTCAGGAAAGCCTTTGACAGGCCACCAATCACCTTGTTCCCCTTTTTATCTATGAAATACAATTCATCATCCAATGAAACCGGAGCTAAATTATGGCTGAAAGCCCCAAACTTTCCCTTTTCTGAAGAAGGTATTCTGACCATCACTTCAGCATCCAAATCATAATAAGCTTTAGCTATTTGCTTCTTTTCCACTTTAGCAAGCCTAAGCATATTGTCTGAAGGAGGAAGAATAGCCTGATTGGCTGTTAAAGGAATAATAGTATTTCCATGGACATCTACCAACCCTTGGGATTTCTTATTAATGAAATAAAAATAATCTACCCTCGATGAAGGCAACTGGGACTCAGCAGCATGAGGCTTGGGAAGCAGCAAGCTCTGTATCTCCTGCTTGGTAGCAGGAAATGCGGACTGGTCTGCCTTAGTATAAAAGGCAGCCTCATCAAGCAAAGCTCCAGTTTTCTTATCTCGCAAAATAGGGAAGTTGCCCACATCTTCATATTTGGCAGGAATTATTTCCCGCCCATTTTCATTGATTAACCCGAATTTACCTTTAGACACCATGTTGTTCTTTTTATCGTATTTGCCACCGATATTAACCCAACAGATTCCTTGGTCGTTGAAACTGCCTATAAAATTATAAGTAGGCTTCACTATGATATTGCCAGCTGAATCAATGAACCCGAACTTCTTGCCTTTCAAGACATATATCAGTTTTTTATTTAAATCTCCCATTGCCTCATAATCAGTTTTCAGGATTTCCTTACCTGTCTTATCAATCAACCCCCATTTTTCACCTGTATTACTACTAGCTTTATTGCCTATGAGTCCACCCGTTGTTAGCATTACTCCTTTTTTAGTATTTCCACCTTCAGCGACGGGGCAAACCCCGTTATAAAATTCACCGATATATGTATATTTCCGTTTTGTAATGATTTCACCATCTTCATTAATCAGACTGTATTTTCCATCTTTTCCTATTTTAGCGATACCGTCTTTAAAAGGGGTAGCTTCATCATATTTATACTTTATCACTACTGTCCCGTCTTCCGTCATAAAGCCATAACGCCCCTTTTCATTCTGCACGGCCTTCAACCTCTGAGCTTGCACAGAGCCACTGACCAGCACCAGCAGACATAGAATTAGGATAACTTTTTTATTTCTCATATTCTTTTTATTTAAAATCATTTGAACTTGAATTAATGGAGCCAAGTAATATTAGTAGTAACCGGTTGCTGCCCATTACCAAATGCTACACCTATAGCTCTGGCAGCTTCTATCCTCTGCTTTTTCAGCCCCGCTTCATCCTTATATTTCTCACGATTCTCAAAATCCCAATCACTGGTCACCTTTTGCTTTATTTCATTATACAAAGCTTTAGCTTCACCTTCACAACTACTTCCCGGCTCAATGAAAACCAACCAGTCAAAAGCCCTTGAAGCACCTTCCGCATCGGGTGACTTTGCCCATTCGGATCTGGCGTATTGCATAATCAATTGACAATTATAATTCACATATTGAGTATAATAAGTGTCTATCAGTTTACTAGCTTCCTCATAGCCGACACAACATTCAGGAATGGAGGTAACATAATACAATGCAGCATCATACTCATGCATAGAAGCACTTTTTTGCGCTTTTATCAATATTTGCCTATAATTACTATTATACCAAGAGATAATTTTTTCTTTCCCTTCGCGTATAAATTCTTGCATTTTCACGTTTTTGCCATTTATTGCACGGAAAGCATTGATATATGCCCGGTTAATATTAGTACCTACTCCTTTTGCATCCACAGTGAGAGTAGAAAATACTTTCTGCCCTACTGCATCTCCTATATACAAAGTCAATTGAACAGTAAGCGCTGTACTGACAGGAGGACCGGACAATGTTTCCTTATATAAAGTATTGGCCTTAGCTGTGATAAAGAATGGTGTAAAATTGGAATTGGCAACACCCCCCTGAGCGGCCACTGCCGCAGCTAAACGATTTCCTAAAATCTCTTGTACCTGAGATGGAAGTTCCTCTTTCTGGGCAGCTTTAGCTATTGTAAGGCTTATCTCACAATCCTGTGCTGCCGCAGACATGGCACAACATGCACACCAAGCGGTAAATATCATATTCCTTATTTTCATATCTTTTCTATTTTTCTCCGATAACCAATTCAGCTTTACCTAACCCTTTCGTCATTACTTTGCAGGTAAGATTGGCTTTCTGATTGAGATATTTGCGCAAATCATTTGCAAAGCTTCTTGTATCTCTAGCCATTCCATTTTCACGATAAAGCGGAATGCGTACCTGCTCAAAAAGCATCATATTCTCAGTTGCATCAGTTAAACTAAAACGATGAGCCACCGTATTCTGCGCCACCCAATCTTCTATGATTTCCTGTAGTTCAGCCCCCCCAAATTCACTTTCCAAATTAACACCGCTCCCATTATCAAACACGTGGACTTCTAATGCTACTTCACGGCCATTAGCCATCAAATCATCAAAATGTTTCTGTAACTGACTTACGAAAGCATCCATCTTGTCTACTACCGCTTCTTCCAACAATACTGCCACTTCAGCAGCCATAGAAGGTTCTCCCGTACCTTGCGTCGCTGCGACCTGCTTATTAGTGTAAGCATCCAAGCCTCGCAAAGTATAAGTAACAGAACGTTTGGGACCCATTGTATTAATATTCCAAACTACTTCAATCAGAATATCAGCTTTAGCTCTATTCATTAACCGATCCAAAGGAGACTCTGCCAGTGAAGCTCCCGAAGTAGAACTGGTAGTCATCTCATGTTCCGCCGAACTCTGCTCTATGGAACGAATAGAAGATGCCATATCTTTCAACGGAAAATCTTTTTCAGCCATCAACTCACCTATTTTCGTTATGACATTCACCAAGTTCAGATCATTATCCAACGCCTTTTTATAATCCGGAAGTTCGGTAATAATGCCTTGATTGTTATATTTTTGTGTATAACCATTATGGGTACACCACACATTAGCAGGAACAACCATAATGGTGGGTTTTTTAGCCTGTCCATACACTCCGGTGTGTACAAGTGCTACAATAAATAAAATAGCATATAATTTTTTCATGTTTTTCTGTCTTTATGGTTTTAAAATTTTATCTTCTATCAGTTTCTGCTGTAATTGAGAACGAAGCACACGCACCGTAGTGGAATAAGAAATTTGAGTCTTATTAGAAGTCTTCATGTTAGAATTTGTTTTCTTATCTTCCATACTTACATACTTCAGGTATTCCCCTCCGTCTCTAAAAAAGTCGTTAAAATAATATGCATACCGTTCCTGTGCATTCACTTCTGTTACCAAAGGGCGCACACTACATTCACGACTACCGGCAGCAACACCTTTGAACAAAACATCCCTTACTGCATTTTTCTTTGCCTGCTCTATAGCATCAGTACGATTTTTCCCTCTGCCCCAAGCTCGAAGTGTCTCCGAACCATCCAGTTCTACTCCCAAACATTCACTCTCAAAGGAATGATAGGAAGAAACACTCTTTTTGCTGCTGCATCCGGCAAAGACAAGTAAAAGCAGACATCCCAATTTCCACGTATAAAATAGATATTTCATAATTTTTTCTTCTTTAAAATTCATAGCCTAATTTCAATAATACAATATTCTCAAAATGACGCTCTCCTCCACAAACTTCCACAACGACCAAAGGATACTGATAAATTTCACCATTGGATGCCTTTATTTTCACTATCCGTACGCTTCAAGATAACTCCCTTCACTACGTACCATTATTCAGATAAAACACTTCATGAGCCTGCTGGGCAAAAGCAGGCAATAGTGCGCCAGCCAGTATCAGAAAAGTAACAATCAATCTCTTATACATAAGCTAAAATCCATTATTTAGTCCTTTAATAACTCCGGCTGATACCAGCTCTTGATAGAGGGCGTCTTTCGCAACGGAAACCACTGCTGAAATTCGATACTGCTTTCCCATTTTCACCACTGAAAGATTCTCTCCTATCATATTGGCAAAATTTATATAAGAACCTCCTTTTTGGAAGAAGACATCAAAATAATCCTGATGCTGCTGTTCTACCACCATACTTCCTGCCAAAGGTTTCTGCCGGGTACGTGAAGTCTGACTGGAAAATCCTTTGAAAAGCACCCCATGAACCGCACACTTCTTGATCACATCGATATCCAATTTACTTTTCTTCTGGATTACTGTCACTTTTACTAAATAAGTACCCTGTACACCTACTCCTTCTCCCTCTATCTCATACTTTAAAAGGTCATCACCTGCGTACGCTCCAATACAGATGAATACAAAAAGAATCGTCATAATGATTCTACCGACAAATTTCACATTCATTACTTTCATAATTCTAATCTTTAATTATATATTATTGTTCACACCCTTCTTTACTGGCAAACTGCAAATATTCATCCTTCACTTTCCGATAATACTCTCCCATCAATTTGCCTGTATTCTCCTGAATCTTTTCTTCAAGATCTTCTAACACATATTTCAAAAAATCGCAATGATTACTGCCTCCTGCTATAGCAGTAGCTGTAGATCCACCAAGGGCATCTATCTCATCCATAGAAACCCCCAGACTAATTCCGGATGAAGGCTTATTTTGATTTCTGCTTTCATCCTTAAAAGAATTAGAGTTCGTAGATTCCAAATCATTATGCACACTTGCAATGTAACCAATCGTATTCAAAGTTCTTTTCTTCTTGTCCTTTTTGGCTTGCTTCAGCGCCAACGCTACTTCTTCATTATCCGGATCCAATTCTGCCGCTATCTTCAGATGCTCCATTCCCTTAGAATAAATGCCATCTGCCACTTGTCCTTTTCCCATATAATAGTGGGCCATGGCATAGTCCGGAATCAAGTCTGTTAATAAATTAAACATACCCCAAGCACCTGCCACTCCCCTTTTTTCTTCTTTCAAAAAGGATTCTGTCACATCCTCTGCAAAGCCATCAGAGAGTTGTCCCTTCGTATCTATCCAACCAAGTACGGAATTCAGCCAAACAGGTGCTTTGCCATCCACAAAACTACCTATATAATCAATCCTTCCCGGTAGTAATAAAGCACCTTGACTATTATATAACCCCATTGCAAAACTTTTGGCAATCCAGACCTTTGCCGATACATCATAATATACCCATTGATAAACACAAGGCAATATAGTACGCCCATATATATCCAAAACTCCCCATTTATCCCGCTTGCAAGCAAGAACGAATCCATCTTCAGCTATTATAAGCTCCTCATATTCTGTAGGAATTACAATTTGTTCTCCCACTATAAGGCCCATTTTACCATTATCTTCCCTTATTCTGAGAGAATCGGTTATAACTTCTGTTCCAGGATTATTAATTTTTTCATTGACCTCTCTGCTACATTCAGCGATTTTATCAAGCAAATCATCAAAATCACCGTTCCCTTTCGCATTTTTCATTTCTTCTTGTTTCTGACGATATACCTTATTGGATATAGGAACGCTTATCATTGCTTCTTCTAGAATATATTTACATGGAACAACGATTTCCCCCCTCAAATTAATAGCCCCGAACTTACCATCTTGCTTGATTGTAGCCAACATGTTATCTCTAAAATTATCAGCGTAATCAAATTGAGGTTCAATGACAAATTCTCCTTTTTTATTTATAAAGCCAAATTTGCCATTCTTCTTTACCGCAGACAGTCCTAAATTAAACCCATGAACATCATCTACATTTTCAAACTGCGGTTTAATTATAAAACGGTTGTGTATGTCTATAAAACCTACTTTTCCTCCTAAAACTACTCCCGCCAACTTTTCTGTAAATCTCTTAGTCACCTCTTCATATTGTGGAGAAATCAACCAATTTATCTCATAATCCTGATTTACTAAAGCCGCATCCCATTCACCAAACATAGAATTACCTCTATATTTTGAATTTTCCCACCATCCTTTATTTTCGGTCTGCTCATATCCCCATTTCTTTGTTGCAGCATTTTGGCGTGCTTTCTGTGCATAAAAACTAAAAGGTATAGCACAGCATAACAAAAACAATATTACTTTTTTTACTTCATTCATATACATGTCTTTTTTTTAACCTTATGTGGCTTCAAAGAAAAACAATTAACGCCATTTTACAAATTCACAAAACCAAGAGAAAGTATCAAACAGCCTAATAAGCATACTATTCTATCTAAATTAATGACTATATAACCTCATTTCCATATACCGCAAAGGAAAAATTAAGCACTAAAAGCAAAAAAGCAGCAATCTCACGACTCCTGCTCTTCCATTGTGATTTAAAATCACTTTCTATAAACTTGTATTTTCAATGTTATCAATAGATTCACTACAACAAATAAAACCTATCCTGTAATTCTTTTCTGAATTTCTTGGAAACCTGAAGTTCCGTAATATTCTCAAACGGGGGAAACATGACACAGCGGTTCTCCTTAATCATCATCAGATAATTGATATTAATGATATACGACTGATGGATCTGGACGAAGCAGGGGTCATATCCCTTGATATGATCAGCCGTAGTATTTTTCTTCAGCAGCAGAGGCAGCTGGTTGTTCAGCACCACTTCCCACAGTTTCCGGTCGGAGTTATAACGGAAAAAACCAATGTCAATGGAACGTAGAATACGCAAATCATTGGTAGGCGTGGATATCATAAAGGTATGCTCGCCGACCGAATGCACACGCGCAGGAATAGCCAAAGATGCAGCTGCCGACTCTTCCTCCTTTTTCATGAAGCGGTCGATAATCCCTTCCAGCTCCTTCTTGTCTATCGGCTTCAGCAAGTAGTCGAAAGCTGCCCCACGGATGGCATAAATCATGTATTTATCATAAGCCGTATAGAACACAATCTGCATATTCCAAGTGATTGCCCCCCTTATCTGTTCCAGCAGTTCCATGCCCTTCATGTCCGGCAGTTCCACGTCCAGGAACAGCAAATCCGGATGAACCTTTTCCAGCAGTTTCCGGCCATTCACACCGTTACGCGCCATCCCATCTATAGACAGCCTGTTATATTTCTTCAGTTCCAGACAAAGATTGTCCGCAGAGAACTCATCATCATCAATTATTACGACCCTGTATAGTTTATCCATAGTAAACAATCCTGCTTTAGTTATTAACGGAACAAAAGTATTAAAACATGTTTTAACGCACAAACCCGACACTCTGGTTATGGAACTATAGCGACCGTTTCGGACACTATTCTAGCAAAAATAATGACTAAACCATCTTTTTCAAATTATAATCATAACCATGGGGCAGGAAGACAGCAAACTCGCAACCGGTTTCTCCGTCTTCCAACTGCACATTGGTTATGGATATATCGATATGCTTCTTATTGTTAGCGTTCAACAACTGTATGGTTTGAAGAATCACTTTTATACCGGTGCCTGTACCGTAGTTGGCACTGTTTACCCGGTAACCTCCCCCGTTGTCACGCACCTTGACACAGATTCCTTCCCCGGTCTTTCTGATGTCAACCCACAGTCTTTTCATCCCCTCTTTGTCCTTCAGGGCATGCTTGATGGCATTTTCTATCGGAATCTGTATCATCATGGAAGGAAGTATTTCTTGGTCAAGATGGATGGCAGCATCTATGGATGTGGACAGTATAAAGCTATCTCCCAATGCTTCACGTTCCAGGTTGATAAACGTATTGACAAAGTCCAGTTCCTCAGCCATGGTAACACACAGTTGCTCGGTCAGTTCCAGGTTGCGCCGCATCAGTTTTACCAGCCCACGCATATTTCCGACTTGCTCGTCGGTGTAGTTACCCATCTCACGGTTCAGAATGTTAAAAATGAAATGGGGAGAAACCCGGTTACGGATATTCTCCATACGCAAAGTGGCAATCATATTCTGACTTCTCATTTGCAGCAAGAAACGCTGTCTCTTGTTGTATGTGTAGACAAATACAGCGAGCCCCAGAATACAGATGCAGGCAAACATCCACAGGTAAAGCGTCTGGTTCAGCGCCAGAACTTCATTCTCTTTTTGCTGAATGAAAATTTTCTGCTTCATCAGCGTGGTGTCCTGACTGTATTTCAGATCAATTTCAGCTGTACGCATTTTAATACGCTCATTACGTGTAGAATCATCAATACGCTGATTTTCCATTTGATAATAATAAGCTTGTTTGAAATCTCCCACCTCTTCAAAATAATGTTGTAGGTAACGGTTACGGATATGCTGCATATTCGGTTCCACATAATCAGGCTGGATAGCCTCAGACATACGTTTACGTGCTAAAGGCAAATTATTCTGCTTCAAGGCAAGTTCAATCAACTGGGTATCCAAATAATAGAGAGCTGTCTGATTTTCGATAGAACGAAAAAAATCACTACAAAGATTTAAATAGTATGCGGCAGAATCAACCTGATTCATCAACAGAAAAGTTTCTCCCAAATTCATTTCAGTCAGATGTTCCTCAAAAATCATATCTGGATAAGAACGAGCTAACAATAATGATTTTCTGAAAAATTCTAAAGCATTAGGATAATCAGCACGAAAATAATAAGAATTACCACGATTATTCAAATAAATATGTTTCTCAAATGGAAGCATCTTATCATATTGCCGAGCCGCCAGTTCATAGTAATAATCACAAGAAGTAAAATCACGAAGTTCCATATAAACCTGTGCCAATCCGTAATAAACAGGAAAACGCTTTTCTTCAGGAATCTTCAATGAATCACAGTAAGACAAAGCTTTACGATACCACATCGCACCTTTATCATAATGACCGGTACGGACAAAAGCATCAGCCAAATTAATAGAAATATCATGAAGCATATCTCTGTTACTACCCTTCAAACGATAATCGAACGCTTTTTGAAAACATACCACTGAAGAATCTGTCAACCCTTGACGAACACATACATTACCCCGCATATTGTAAATCTCAGCATACAAATCATTAATTAACGGTGACGGTTCAGCTCCATCGCAAAATACTTCCGCTCTATCCATGCTAAGTTTAGCCGAATCCATCTCGGACTTAAACATATATGCTTTTGCCAAAAGAACAAGATAATGGCAATACGCCACACTATCTGTGGTAAACGACATTTGCCTGGCAGTCCGGGTACATACATAATTAGGATTTTTTGACAGTGAATCAATTATAAAATCATAATACTGCATATAAATATCCATTTGAGTCTTTTTATAAGTTCCGGAACTTGTACAAGATACTCCCCATATACAAAATAATATACTATACCATAAAAATTTAAATATCAAATGTATGTTCTCCATCTTATCCTCCTTCATAGTTTTATTGACAAACATAAGCAAAAATAAACACAAGCATAAGCTTTTATTAAAATTTATTTGATCCCAAAAAGCCTTTTAGATAAAATTTACACAAAGATGAAGATTCACTTTGTCATGTCATGAAACATCCCTACCTTTGAAAAAAGAATTTATAAATGAAGAAACATGGAAACACTATCTAATTCTGTCCTGACTGTACAAATAGCCGAACATGGCGCTGAGCTTCAAAGTATCAAAAAGGATGGCAAAGAATATCTTTGGCAGGGAGACGCTAAATTTTGGGGACGGCGCTCACCTGTCCTTTTCCCCATAGTAGGACGTGTGTGGAATAATAAATACCGTCATGCCGGAAACACTTATGAAATAGGGCAACACGGTTTTGCACGTGATATGAATTTCAAACTAACCTATAAAGAAGACAAAGGAGCTGTATATTGGTTGGAAAGCACTCCTGATACATTGGGCAAGTTTCCTTTTCCCTTCCGCCTATTGGTGGGATATTTATTAGAAGAAAATAAAATCACCGTAAAATGGCGTGTAGAAAATCTGGGAGCTATGGATATGTATTTCCAGATCGGAGCACATCCAGCTTTCTATTTCCCCAAGTTCGATGCTGCTACAAAGGATCGTGGCTTCTTTGTTTTTGACCGAAAGTCTGATTTAGAATATATCATGCCAATAGAAAAAGGTTGCGTATCACCAGAACGTCATGTACTAAAATTAAATAAAGAAGGGCTGATGCCAATTGATATTCATACTTTTGATTGTGACACTTATATTTTTGACAATAAACAACTGAAAAAAATAACCTTACTGGATAAAAAGAAAAAGCCTCATATCAGTTTGGAATTTAATTCTCCGTTAGTAGCTTTGTGGTCTCCTACCAAAACACATCCCGATTGCCCATTTGTTTGCATTGAACCATGGTATGGACGTTGCGATTCTGTAGGGTATTCGGGCGAATTAAAAGACCGTGAATGGATACAGAAACTAGAACCAAAAGAAACGTTTGATGTAGAATATAAAATCATTATAGAGTAATCAAGAACAACGGGGTATGCACGATGAGTCACACCCCATCTTTTTTCTTATTGACTTCCCAAATACAGAAATATCATACCAATAAGTACTAGCACCAAATCCACGGCCTTGCTTTTAAGATTCTTCTCACGGAATACCATCGCACCAAATATAAAAGAGACAAGCACACTGCCACGCCTTACCATAGATACAATGGAAATCATTGCCCCGTCCAAGCTTAAGGCATAGAAATAAACAAAATCAGCTGCCGACAGAAAAATAGATATCAGAATAATACACCAATGCCAATGAAACGGAGTGGTAGATTTGCGCTTCGGCCACCATAACAATATTAAGATACCTCCCATCATAAACAATTGATAGATATTATACCATGACTGCACAATCATTCTATCTAGTCCGATACCTCCTTGATCGGCAGGCGCCATGAGGTACTTGTCATAAAGCCCGCTGACAGCTCCCAACACAGCCGCCATTACCACATAATAAATCCACTTATTATGTTTAAAATCTATTCCCTCTTTCTTTCCGCTGCGGCTCAGCATAAAAAAAGAGAAGACAGCCATCAGCACACCAATCCATTGGTAAAAATTCAAACGCTCACCAAAGACCACTAAAGCTCCTACCAACACCATCACCGGACGGGTAGCGTTTATAGGTCCCACAATCGTGATAGGCAGATTCTTCATTCCAAAATATCCCAACATCCACGACGAAAGGACAATAACAGATTTCAACACCACATAACGATGCACCTCCCACCCAGCAACAGGCACATAAAAAATAGAATTCTCCAATATTCCCGGCCTCCACACTGACAATACAATAAAAGGAAGAAATATCAAACTAGAGAACAACGTATTAAGAAATAATACTGGAATAACCGCATTGTCCTTTAACGACTGTTTCTTAAATACATCATAAAATCCCAGCAGTGCAGCCGAGAGAAATGCCAGAAGTAACCACATCATATCTTTCACCTTATTTAAAACAGAAGGCAAAGTTACAACAAAAAATAAACAAAGAAGTGTAGATTTTGATATAAATGGCATGGAAATAAAAGAAAAGGGGATAGAGAAATACATCTCTCCCCCCCTTTTTTTATTTATGAATGAATATTCTCCCAGACTTTCGCCCAACGCTTACCCTCGATTAAATTCCCAGTGATTTTCTTACGGCTTCCACCTTTTCCTCAGCAGCTGCATTAGCGGCATCGAAACATTTGTGGCAACCCATTTCACCTTTTACTTCCACATAGAACTTGATTTTAGGTTCTGTTCCTGACGGGCGAACTGAAATTTTAGTTCCATCTTCTGTAAAATATTGCAATACGTTACTAGCCTCCGGCATATCTATTTCTGTTATATTCCCATTACCATCAGTAGCCTTCAAAGTTTTAAAGTCTTTGACAAGAACAACCTTAGAACCGCCTATTTCTCTCGGAGGATTAGAACGGAAGTTTTCCATCATTGCCTTAATCTCTTCTGCCCCGCTCTTTCCTGGTTTCACAACATTCACAGTAGTTTCTTTTGAGAAACCATACTCCACATAAATATCAAGCAAAACTTCGAACAATGTTTTGCCCTGATCTTTTGCCCAAGCACAAATCTCTGCTAACAATGTACAAGCAGAAACAGCATCTTTATCACGGACAAAATCTTCAGCCAGGAAACCGTAACTTTCCTCACCACCACCGATGTACTGCTGTTTTCCTTCACGCAAACGGATCTCACGTGCAATCCACTTGAATCCGGTATAGCAATCCAACATTTCGATGTGGTTCTTATCTGCGACAGATTTAATCAGTTCCGTAGTAACGATAGTCTTCACAATGAAATCATCATCCTTCATCTTACCCATCGCAATACGATTCTTTATTATATAATACAAGAACAGCAAACAGGTTTGGTTACCATTGATCAGCACCCATTCTCCTTTGTCATTTTTACAAGCCATACCTACACGGTCAGCATCCGGATCACTAGCCATTACAATGTCGGCGTCAATTTTCTTAGCCAAATCAATAGCCATAGACAAAGCCTCGGCATTTTCCGGATTCGGAGAAATAACAGTCGGAAAATCGCCACTCTTCACCATTTGTTCAGGCACGGTATGTACATTTTCAAATCCCCATTGCTTCAATGCACGCGGAATCAACATCATACCTGTACCATGAATCGGAGTATACACAATTTTCAAATCCTTCTGACGCTTGATCACTTCAGGATCAATAGAAATTGTTTTCACTTTATTCAAATAGACGCTGTCTACCTCTTCGCCCACAATCTGAATCAGATCCTTGTTACCTTCAAACTTAATGTCGGTAGCCGATGAAATCTTGTTCACCTCATCAATGATACCTTTATCGTGCGGAGCCAATACTTGTGCACCATCATCCCAATAAGCCTTGTAACCATTGTATTCTCTCGGATTATGAGAGGCAGTAATATTGATACCGCTCTGGCAACCGAAATGACGGATAGCAAATGACATTTCAGGAGTAGGACGCATATCTTCAAACAAATATACTTTAATACCATTCGCTGAAAAAATATTGGCAGAAATTTCCGCAAACAAACGGCTGTTGTTACGGCAATCATGACCTACCACTACAGAAATCTGATCGAGATCTTTAAAATTTTTATTTAGATAATTAGACAAGCCTTGAGTAGCAGCACCTACCGTATAAATATTCATACGGTTACTACCCACGCCCATAATACCACGCAAACCACCTGTTCCAAACTCCAAATCTTTATAAAATGCTTCAATCAAATCAGTCTTATCGGGATTCGCCAACATTTTCTTAATTTCAGCCTGTGTTTCGGCATCATAAGCAGGTGTTAACCATTTCTCTGCTTTCTCTGTCACTTGCTTTATCAATTCTTCATTTTCCATAATTTTT
>NZ_JBCOCI010000092.1:16649-18668 GCF_040929485.1 Phocaeicola sp. RTP21198st1_B8_RTP21198_201120
TTATAAGGTTTATAATTATATCCGATTTTTACGTCTTGACAAATGTAAAAGAATTAAATTAAAAATCCTAGAAATTTGGAAGAAGAAAATTAGAGATATAAAGGATTATTCCCCAAAAATAATCTGTCATAAAAAAATAGAAGACCATACAAGGTAAAAAACACTATTATATAACAATCAGTAAAGCTCCTAGGCATCCTGAATACAATCTAAAAAACTATCTTATTATGCAAACAGGGGCAGAATTATAATCTGCCCCCTCCACTAATTAATCAGACTTTCAGAACATACAAAAATATATCCTATTTCATCTTATAACGTCCACCGGTGGCCTTTACCAGTTCTTCCAAAAATTCTTTGGGATATCCCGGACGTACCAAAGGAGCACAATGACCGGTTTCAGGGCGAAGTATAGTTCCATCTTTTGCCATCTTTTTCACAGCACCATCATTATACTTCACAATCAAAAATTCACCCAACTTCTTCCAGCTGTCTATTGCCGATTCGGCTGTCATGCAACTATAGTTAGTCAAGAATTCTTTTGCTTTTACAGGATCTTTCTCATATAAACTCATGGCAGAAGATTCAATGCCAGCCTGTGCATTCGCATAAGTATCTTCCAAATTATTTTGAACGGCACGCATATCATCAATCATCAGGCTATAACGTGGACGAATCATATCGGCCACCCAATTATAAATCCAGAATGCAGAATCCCATGAAAAAGTTACACAGTCGGCTTCTTTACCGCTATAACAATCAGGAATACGATCCGAACAACAATATACAGGAGCAAACACTGTCATATTAGCATCATCTGTCCCAAACCATAATACTCCCCCTATTGCATCGGGCAGGCTAGCACGCATCTGTGCAACAAAAGTGAAAGCCGTTTGCTGAGTCGAGATGGGACGTTCATTGAAATATTCCTGATCTCCTACTTTAAAACTCAAGGGCGACAGACGATAAGGAGTTTTAAACGGACCTGCACCGGGATCATTAGTAATATCCAGTGGAGTACCCTCATAGTGATCGCGCATAGCTGCTTGTACATCACGTACTGAAAGTTTACGGGAAGGCTTGATATAAAGAGGCATCGGTTCTTTGCTGTCCCCCTGGATATAAGGAAGATAGGTATCTCCCACCGACTTATTGAACATATTATAGAAACTCCATACACGCGCTTCACAGAACCGTACACCACCAAAATCTAAAGGATTATATGCCGCCGAGAAACTGAAATCTTTATTCATACCGTCAAAATAGCCTTTTTCACGAGCGAAAGAAATCACATCCGGAGAGTAAAGACAATTATCCTTGTCATTCATATTGAACTGATGAATCCGGCTCTGATTAGCATGTGCGGCAATACAATCATCCGGTATACGGACTGCTACCCATACAGCACCTTTCACACCGGGACCCTTACCGATCATCTCCAAAATCCAGACTTCATTGGGATCAGCGATACTGAATGATTCGCCACTGCTATAATAACCATATTCTTTTACTAAATCCGTCATTACCTGTATGGCTTCTTTGGCTGTACGAGAACGCTGGAGAGCTACATAAATCAAACTTCCATAATCCATAATACCGGTAGAATCAACCAATTCCTCCCGTCCACCAAAAGTAGTTTCACCTATGGTTACCTGAAATTCATTCATATTACCTACCACATTATAGGTTTGACGCGCTTCTTTTATTTGCCCTAAATATTTGCCCGAATCCCAATCATAGATATCACGCATGGTTCCTTTTTCATGCATACCGGCAGGATAGTGATACAACTCGCCAAACATTCCGTATGAATCAGCGGAATAAGAAACGATAACAGAACCATCCACCGAGGCTCCCTTACCTACAATCAGGTTAGTGCACGCCAAACTCTCCGTTATCGCTGCCAACAGAAAGGCAGCACCTAAAATCAGTTTATTCTTCATTAACCTTAATTCCGCAACACTATTATAAATTAAACTTTTTAAGTACCTGAGCAACAAAAAGTTGCTCAGGATTTTG
>NZ_JBCOCI010000093.1:0-18578 GCF_040929485.1 Phocaeicola sp. RTP21198st1_B8_RTP21198_201120
CGTATTTATTATTTAGATGTGAAGAAAAATCGAAAAGATGAAATGTTTTTGGCTATTACTGAAAGCAAGAAAATTGTTTCGGGAGAAGGTGATGACTCGCAAGTAAGCTTCGAAAAACATAAGATTTTTCTATATAAAGAAGATTTTGAGAAGTTCATGAACGGTTTACAACAGGCTATACAGTTTATTGCCGAAGAGCAAGGTCCTATTGAACCTCATCACACTGAAAATGAAGAACAGGAAACAACCGAAGATGCGCACAAACCGCTTAGTCCGAATGAAATTAAAATAGATATCGATTTCTGATTCCAACTGATAAAGAAAGCACAATGATAAAAAAATTGTGCTTTCTTTTTGTCAAGTCGGAAATAAGCAGTAATTTTGCACCGCTTTTTCAAGCTCATCGTGTGATATACCACATCGTGTGATGGCGAATTAAGCAATAAGATCAACTTAATTTAGAGTAACACAAAAAATTTAAAAACAATGAAATCAATTGAAATTAAAGGTACTGTCAGAACAGACGTAGGAAAGAAAGCAACTCACGAATTGCGTAAGAACAATGGTGTTCCTTGTGTATTGTATGGAGTGCAGAAAGACGAAAACGGCTTGCCCGTAGCTACTCACTTCTCCGTTCCCACCGAAGGACTCCGTAACTTGGTATACACACCGCACATCTATGTTGTAGACTTGAACATTGATGGTAAAATAGTAAACGCTATTTTGAAAGATATCCAGTTCCATCCTGTAACGGATGCAATCCTTCACGTTGACTTCTATCAGATTGATGAAGCCAAACCTATTGTTATGGAAGTTCCTGTTCAGTTGGAAGGTTTGGCAGAAGGTGTACGTGCCGGTGGTAAATTGGCATTACAGTTGCGTAAACTGAAAGTGAAAGCTTTATACAATGTAATTCCTGAACGCCTGGTTGTTGATGTAACTTCTTTGGGTCTGGGCAAGACTATCAAAGTGGGCGAATTAAGCTATGAAGGTTTGGAATTGATTAACGCTAAAGAAGCCGTTGTTTGCGCAGTTAAATTAACTCGTGCCGCTCGTGGTGCTGCTGCAACTGCCGGTAAATAATCAGTAACCCTTTAATCCTTATCAATGAAATATTTGATTACAGGACTGGGTAATATAGGTGAAGAATACCGAAATACCCGTCACAACATAGGATTCACAGTATTGGACGCCCTTGCAAAGGCGTCCAATCTTGTTTTTACTGACGGACGTTACGGAGCCACTGCCACCCTCTCGCTCAAAGGACGCCAGCTTATCCTGCTGAAACCGTCTACTTACATGAACTTGAGTGGAAATGCAGTGCGCTACTGGATGCAAAAAGAAAACATTCCGTTGGAAAATGTGTTGGTAGTGGTGGACGACCTCGCCCTTCCTTTCGGTACATTACGTCTGAAAGGAAAAGGCAGCGATGCCGGACACAATGGTTTGAAACATATAGCTGCTACGCTGGGCACACAAGATTATGCCCGTCTGCGCTTTGGTATCGGCAACGATTTTCCCCGTGGCGGGCAAATAGATTTTGTATTAGGTCACTTCACTGATAAAGATTTGAAGACCATGGACGAACGTGTAGCAACGGCTTGCGACATAATTAAGAGTTTTTGCCTGGCAGGCATCAGTATAACAATGAACCAATACAATAAAAAGTAATGGCTGAAGCAAGAATTGATAAATGGCTATGGGCCTCACGTATATTCAAGACCCGCACTATCGCTGCCGAAGCATGCAAGAAAGGACGGGTTTCTATCAACGGCACTCAGGTGAAGCCATCGAGAATGATAAAACCGGGAGAAGTGATACAGGTAAAGAAACCACCTGTCACGTACTCATTTAAAGTTTTACAGGCAATAGAAAAACGTATAGGTGCCAAATTGGTTCCTGAAATACTGGAGAATGTAACGACTCCGGAACAATATGAATTGCTGGAAATGAGCAAAATCAGCGGTTTTGTTGATCGCGCCCGCGGAACAGGACGTCCCACTAAAAAGGACCGTCGCAGTATGGAAGAGTTCATTACTCCTGAATATTTCGGTGACGATGACTTCGACTTTGAATTTGATTTCGAAGAAAAAGAGTGATTAGTTAATAGTTAGTGATTAGTGGTTAATAGCGGATGCATACACCGCAGGCACTAATCACTAACCACTAATCGCTACTACAGATTTTTTTTTATAGCTTCAATCATTTCTTGATATTCCGCATCAGCCAGATAAACTTTTCCCGGATTCATCTGAAATACACCTCCATAATCAGGTCCATCCACATACTTGGGGACCAAATGAAAATGCAAGTGAGAAAGTTTGTCACTATACGCTCCGTAATTTATTTTTTCAGGATGGAAAGCCTTGTCCATGGCACGGGTCACACGGGTAACATCTGCCATAAATGCGTTACGTTCTTCATCACTCAGTTCAAACAAGTCGTTTACATGATCTTTATAAGCAACAAGGCAACGTCCGCGATAGGTTTGTTCCTTAAAAAGGAATACACGTGAAACACTCAGTGGCGCTATTTCAATCATTAAATTGTGCAATGTCTCATTGTTCTGACAATACAGACAATCTTTAGGATCACTTTTCATGGTTTTCTTATTTATTAAAATTAATTATTCTTCCTCTTTTTCTTTCTTACCCAACAAACGGTACACATCATCCCGTTCGCCTACCACCCATACCACATCTCCTTCCGTAAAAGGTACATTGATATCAGGGGTCATCAGCGTACTATCTTCTTTTTCGACGCCTACTACCAGACATTTGTACTCATCCCGGATACCACTTTCTCTGATATTCTTACCCAAGAAAAATGAGTTACGATCTATAATGAACTGTTTCAGACTCATTTCACGCCTTTCCAAATCTTCCTCTTCGGCGGCGGCTGATACTCTTTCTGCTTGACGGGCAAACTCGCCCAACTGCTCATCCGTACCGATTACCTGTATGGTGTCACCGGGAAACAGACGTACATTTGCCCCAGGAATATTAATACGATGCATTCCACGAATGATAGATGCCACATGCACTCCGTATTTATGCCCTAAATTCAATTCTCTTAATGTATGTCCCGCCCATAAGGAATCCGCAGGTATCTCAAAATCCGAAAGATGTAAGTCGCGGGACAACAAATGTCCTTCATACTCAGGACGTTTCTGGCCTGTAAATTCAGCATGCACATCTCTGAAACGCAAATTCTGAATAAAAGTACGCTCCATGAATATAGATTGTTTCTTTAGCCATCGCGAGAACATCATCATACCTACCAAAACAACAGCTATACCGATCAGCAAAGTCGTGGAAGCCTGAAAAAGTTTCTCTATCACAAACATCACAAACATGACAGCTATCATTATACGGAGTAAAATGGTAGAAATCAAGGGTGCCCGGTTGAAACGATTATCCTGCCATAACGCCTGAAACTCTACAGAGTGGTTTTTCTTCATAATAATGGCACGCAAGAAAGGTGCGATGCAAACGATAGTAAAAACAGCTCCTGCCAGATTTGCCCAAAAGACAGGCAGACTAGCCCGGAACAATGGAATAATAAAATGGAATGAAAGTGTAATCATAGCTATACACAATACGGAATAAACAGCTACAATCCTAGCTATGGCAACCAACAATTTCTTCCAATTGTTTTCATGATTCACCGTTTGCGATCCCGACGAATAACGCTCAAGCATTTTTCTCCATTTGCCGGGCAGACGTTTCTCTACTATATGATAAGCAGGTATCGCCAAACGTATCATATACGGGGTCAGAAATGTGGTAATGACCGAAACAGCCACCACAATAGGATACAAGAAATCACTGGTTACTTTCAGACTTACCCCCAATGAAGCGATAATGAATGCAAATTCACCAATCTGGGTCAGACTGAAACCACATTGCATGGCAACTTTCAACGGCTGTCCCGACAAAATCACGCCACCTGTACCAAAAATAACCTGCCCAAGCAGAATGGCCAATGTAATAATCACAATGGGCCATATATATTCTACAATCATGGCAGGGTCTACCATCATTCCCACAGATACAAAGAAAATGGCTCCAAACAAATCTTTTACAGGGGCCACAAGCTTCTCTATATTTTCGGCCTCCACCGTTTCTGCCAAAATAGACCCCATTATAAAAGCTCCAAACGCAGCCGAAAATCCAACCTTGGCCGCTACAACTACCATACCGAAGCACAATGCCAGCGAAACAATCAGCAATGTTTCATTTGCCATCCACTTGCGGGAACGCTTCAAAAATGTAGGAATGATATAAATACCTACCACAAACCATAATATAAGGAAGAATAATAATTTAGCAATGCTATAGACCATTTCACTACCCTCGAAATTCTGACTCACTGCCATTGTACTCAACATAACCATCAAAACAATAGCCAATATATCTTCCAATATCAAAATACTAAGAACCAAACCGGCAAACCGTTGCTGCCTCAACCCCAAATCATCAAAAGCTTTGTAAATAATAGTCGTAGAGGACATGGCCAACATACCTCCCAAATACAGACAGTCCATGCGTTGCCACCCGAAAGACCACCCCACAAAAATTCCAACCAATATCATACAAAATATAATGGTACACGCCGCAATGACCGCTGTCCCTCCTACTTTCACCAATTTCTTGAAACTAAATTCCAATCCCAGAGCGAACAACAAAAATATCACACCAATCTCCGACCATGTATGGATATTGGCCACATCAATGACCGACGGAGTAAGAGGAACATGGGGACTTGCCAAAAAGCCGGCTACGATATAGCCGAGAACAAGAGGTTGCTTTAACCGTTTAAAGACGAGCGTCATGACACCGGCGCAGATCAGAATCAAAGCCAAATCACTTATCAATGGAGCCAATTCAGACATAGCTAATAAATTTTTGATTGCAAAATTAAGAATTATCTATTTATCATATTCTTCATCCTATTATTAATTTTGCATCAAAAGCTGTTTTTATGGAAAGGAACTAACAACAAATGTATATCAGCCATATAAAGAAAAACGCGAATATTCAAAAAATCTGAATATTCGCGTTATATTTGTTATCAGCGTTCTCTTTTCCGGCTTTCGATTTATTTTCTGAACGGGGCCTTTACTATTACAGCTTTCAGTTTGCGTCCGCGCACATCAATAAATATTTCAGTACCTAATGCTGTGTAAGCGGTCTGAACATATCCCATACCAATACCAATCTTACGCATTGGAGACATGGTACCACTAGTTACTTCACCTATTTTCTCTCCATCAGCATTTACCAGTTCATAACCATGACGGGGAATACCACGGTCTACCATTTCAAAAGCAATCAGCTTGCGTTTCAATCCTTCGGCTTTCTGCTTTTCAAGTAAAGCGCGTGAAATGAAATTCTTTCCTTCAACAAACTTAGTAATCCAGCCCAATCCTGCTTCCAACGGAGAAGTGGTATCACTCAAATCATTACCATACAGGCAAAAGCCCATTTCCAAACGTAATGTATCACGAGCCCCTAGTCCGATAGGTTTAATCCCTTCAGGAGCACCTGCTTCAAAAATTGCTTTCCAGATAGCCTGACCGGCTTCGGGATAAAAATAAAGCTCGAAACCACCTGCACCGGTATAACCGGTATTCGAAATAATCACATCTTTCTGACCGGCGAACTCACCTGTGGTAAAAGCATAATAAGGAATTTCGGACAAGTCGACCGGAGTCAGTTTTTGCAAAACTTCCATAGCCTTCGGTCCCTGAATAGCAAGCTGTGCCATATGGTCGGATGCATTTTCCAATTCCGCACTCACTGTGTTATGACTGACACACCAGTTCCAGTCTTTCTCAATATTGGCTGCATTTACCACCAACAAGTATTTTTCGGATTCATAGTGATATACCAACAGGTCATCAACAATACCTCCCTCCTCATTAGGGAAACAAGTATATTGCGCTTTACCGACAGGCAAAGTTGCTACATTGTTTGAAGTCACTTGCTGCAAAAACTCCAACGCATTAGGACCTTTTACCCAAAATTCACCCATATGGGATACGTCAAAAACACCTACGGCATTACATACTGTAAGGTGTTCATCAATAATTCCCGAATATTCAATAGGCATATTATAACCTGCAAATTCGTGCATTTTCGCCCCCAAGGCAATGTGTGTTTCGGTAAACGGAGTTGTTTTCATGTTATTACTTTACTATTTTAAGGTTAATAAATTACTTATCTTGCCACCAACTCAGCAATTTTCACCACTACTTTCATAGCTTTCTCAATAGACTGGATTGGCACGAACTCATATCTGCCATGAAAATTCAAGCCACCGGCAAAAATATTGGGACAAGGCAATCCTTTGAATGAAAGTTGTGCGCCATCCGTTCCGCCGCGGATAGCCTTCACCTTAGGTGTCACGCCCGCCTCTTCCATAGCCTTGAAAGCGACATCAATGATATGCATCACCGGCTCAATTTTCTCACGCATATTGTAATACTGATCTTTCAGTTCCAAGGTAACGGTACCTTCTCCATATTTCTTATTGATGATTTCCACCCATTTTTTCATATTTTCCTTGCATGCCTCAAACTTGGCACGGTCATGATCACGGATTATATAAGAGATAGTAGTCTGCTCTACTTCACCCGTCATGCCAATCAAATGATAGAATCCCTGATAACCATCAGTACACTCAGGCACTTCGTCCGTAGGCAGTAAAGCCACAAACTCATTAGCTACACGCAAAGAGTTGATCATTTTATCCTTAGCGTATCCCGGATGTACGTTACGTCCTTTAATAATCACTTTTGCAGAAGCGGCATTAAAGTTTTCAAACTCCAACTCCCCTACTTCACCACCATCCATCGTATATGCCCACTCGCATCCGAATCTCTCCACATCAAATTTATGTGCACCCAAGCCTATTTCTTCATCAGGATTAAATCCCACACGAATTTTTCCATGCTTGATTTCAGGATGTTCTTTCAGATATACCATAGCTGAGATAATTTCAGCAATGCCCGCCTTATCATCAGCTCCCAACAATGTCTTGCCGTTAGTTACAATAAGATCCTCCCCTTTATGATCCAACAATTCGGGAAATTGCTTGGGAGAAAGTATAACGTTGTCTTCTTCACACAATACAATATCTGTCCCATCATAACCATAGACAATGCGTGGGGTGACTCCTGCACCCGTCATATCGGGACTGGTATCCATGTGTGCAATAAATCCGATGGCAGGAACCGGTTTATCCGTATTGGCCGGCCATGTAGCAAACAGATAACCATTCTCATCCAAAGAAATTTCCTGAAAGCCCAATTGTTCCAATTCTGATTTTAAATATTGCGCAAACACCATCTGCTTCGGCGTACTAGGGGTAACTCCGCTATTCTCATCAGACTGAGTGTCGAAGCTTACATATTTTAAAAATCGTTCTATTACCGTCATTTTTCTTTTTGTTTTAATATTCATACTTGCCTGTAAAAATAGAAAAAGAGCCGTGAATTGCCAAACAAATCACAGCTCTTTTTTATTAATATTTTATTATTTTGTTATTAGAAGCAACTGGAGCCATCAAAACAATGGGTACATACCTTACATTTTGGTAATCCTATCGCTTCTACCAAAGTTTCCAAAGTATTGAACTTCAACGAACTCAGACCAAAGCGGTCGGCAATCATTTGTACCATCTTCTTATATTCCGGCGAATCTGTTGTTGCATATTTTTCCAGATTCTTATTTTCATCGCCTTCAATCTCCTTAATCATCCGGCGGGTAATCAGTTCCAAATCACTTTTTGAAGAAGTGAAACCAATGAAAGGACATCCATAAATCAATGGCGGACAAGCAATGCGCATATGAACCTCTTTAGCACCATAATCAAATAAAATTTTCACATTATCACGAAGCTGGGTCCCACGCACTATAGAATCGTCACAAAACAACACGCGCTTACCTTCCAGCATTGCGCGATTAGGTATCAGCTTCATTTTTGCTACCAGTGAACGCATTTCCTGATTGGCAGGAGTGAAACTACGAGGCCAGGTAGGTGTGTACTTGGCAATAGCACGATGATAAGGAATTCCTTTACCTTCAGCATACCCCAATGCCATACCTACCCCCGAATCAGGAATACCGCAGGCACAATCAACTTCCGAATCGTCCTTCTGCCCCATTTTATAACCACTCATAAAACGTACTTCCTCTACATTTTTTCCTTCATAACATGAAACCGGAAATCCATAATATACCCACAAAAAAGAACAAATCTGCATTCCTTCGTTCGGCTTGCGCATTTGTTCCATTCCATCGGCACGCAAGCGAATAATTTCGCCCGGTCCTACATATTTCTCTATTTCATAATCCAGATTCGGCAAACTGCTTGATTCACTTGTCGCAGCATACGCACCCTCTTTTTTACCTATTACAATCGGAGTACGCCCCCATTTGTCACGTGCTGCTATAATACCATCTTCCGTCAATATCAGCATGGAGCATGATCCTTTGATTTTATTAAAAACATTCTCGATACCATCTACAAAATTTTTTCCTTGCACAATAAGCAATGCTATCAGTTCTGTCTGGTTCGTCTTGCCAAGACTCATTTCAGAAAAGTGCATATTAGCCGCCAACAAGTCGCATTCCAATTCCGTAATGTTATTGATTTTAGCTACTGTGACGATGGCGAACTTGCCTAGATGCGAGTTTATCACGATAGGCTGCGGGTCCGTATCACTGATAATGCCGATACCCGAACTCCCTTTGAACTTTGGAAGTTCAGATTCAAACTTCGTACGGAAATAAGAGCTCTCCAAATTGTGGATAGAGCGCATAAAGCCCTCTCCTTGAGCATACGTAGCCAAACCACCTCTTTTTGTTCCTAAATGTGAATTATAGTCCGTCCCGTAAAATAAGTCGGTGACGCATTCAGCCTTTGAGACTGTTCCAAAAAAACCACCCATTCCTTTTTGCGTATTTTTCGTTTAGGGTGCAAAATTACTAAAAAAGTTTGGCTCTGAATGAATAATCATTGCTATTTTTGCATCAAAATGTAGCATTTATGAAATCACTATTACTCATCTTCTTGGGAGGAGGTACAGGAAGTGTACTTCGCTACCTGCTTACCATAAGTATTTATCGCCAGGGAGCAACGAATTTTCCGTGGGGTACTTTCGCAGTCAATATTTTGGGTTGCATACTTATCGGGGTATTTTATACCCTCACCTCACGCATTCATATCAACAATGATATAAGACTGATGCTCACTATCGGACTTTGTGGTGGCTTCACCACTTTCTCCACTTTCAGCAACGAAAGTTTGCAATTACTGAAATCAGGACTCTACCCCTCTTTTTTCACATACATCATTAGCAGTGTGGTATTGGGTATCCTCGGAGTAATGCTAGGGATATGGATGAGCGAATAGAGCAAAATAAATATCCCTCCGGCTCTATACCACATAGAACAGGAGGGATTGAAATTGCACCTCAGTTATAAAACCTTATTTTAATCTCAAGACACTTCGTCCGGCTGTAATGGCTGCATTGTTTGCAGGAGTTGACTTACGGGTACAATAATCAAATTCCGCTGTTTTCTCTCCGTTAAATGATTTCCATTTTAATTTCAGCTTCACTGTTTTTCCTTCAGTGTCAGGCAAAGAATCCAAATTAAATGCCACCAGTCCGTCGGCAGGTTCACCGTATACATCACCAAAGGCATTATGGCGGAATTCTACCTCATAAGGATTTTCAGCATCTTTACTCATCAGCAAATTGACAAAATGAGCTTGACTGCGATCCCCCCACATGGTTCTGAAACGCAAAGTCAAATAACCGTCCTCGGCAATTGTCACCCAATCGTTAATCATATCTACAGGGTCAGTACCATACACTTCATCATTCTTATCTCCTAAATCACCGGCAATCGGTTTTGTCAAGATACTGTCTATCCAGTTGATATGTACAGCCTTGTCATACTCTCCGCTTGACTCATTCACCGGATCGAAATTTACAAGAGCCCTTACTTCCTTCTCACCATAAGGAGAATTTTTCATATTGACAGGCAACAGTGTCGTACTGTCATCCAACTGCATAAAAAATGAATTGTCGGCCACCGGTTTCACAGTAACCAATGCATTGGGCCACGCGTATCTGTAATAATCATTATCATCATCATCCAAACAGGATTGAAAGATTATCACAGAAGCAAGTACCGCTACAGACGCAAGCAATTTATTAAAACCAAAAAACTTTTTCATTGTGCTTTTCTTTATTAGTTAATTATTCTAGTTTATAAGTCTTTTCTATTGAAAGAAATGCAGGCTATACCATAATACTGCACGAAGTTTTGTTAAGAAAACATAATCATCTGACAGTAATGTTACAAACATTCTTCCATTTGCATTTTCTACATCTAAACAAGTGACGCTATAGGCGAACAAAGGGATAATTTTACCGAAATTTAGATCATATCAAATTACTAGTCCTATGATTTTTTTATCTTAAATTTGTTACTGTTTTTTGAAAAGGAAAAGATTTAGAATAAAGAGTTTTATGAAAGCTACTATCGCAAGTCTCATTTTTTTGCTATTGTCATTAGCCGTCTCATCGCAGACTTATAAATATATTGGTATAGAAGAAGGACTAAGTAATCAGAAAATATACAGAATTCAAAAAGACGCGCGTGGATACATGTGGTTCCTCACCCATGTGGGAATAGACCGATATAACGGAAAAGAAATAAAACATTATAAATTAAAAGAAGGCGACAGGGAGCTAGACCCGTTATTGAATATAAACTGGACTTATTTAGATAAAACAGGTACACTGCTGGTCACAGGAAAACAAGGCAGAATTTTCCGTTATGATTCAGGACACGATCGTTTTGTACAGATATACAGTATGTACAATTACTGGAACAAGGACTACCATGCTTTCGTGAGATATAGTTATATAGACCAGGAGAGTAACGTATGGTTGTGCGGCAAATCAGCTATCCACCTTTTTAACATAGAATCCGGACAAAAGCAAAGAATTTCTAACCGGCTGGGAAATATCACCTGCATAGAACAGATAAACAGTGAACATTTTTTTATAGGTACAGACAAAAGAATCTATCTGGTAAAACTGGAAAACGGGAATTTGAAAGAACTCTCCTGCGGCAAACTGGAAATGATGGATATGCACGTACACGAATTATATCTACACCGTACAGCCAACAAACTATTTATAGGCACTTTTGAAAAGGGAGTCTATATATATGACTTAAATATCCAGAAAATTGTACGTCCCGAAGTAGAACTAACAGATGTGAATATTACACGGCTCAGTCCCTTGAACACAAAGGAATTATTAGTAGCCACTGAAGGAGCAGGAGTGCACAAATTAAACATAGATACCTATGAAACCGAACCTTATATCATTGCAAATTATGGTAGTTACAACGAAATGGACGGGAACATTATCAATGATGTATATGTAGACAACGAGCAGCGTATCTGGCTGTCTAGCTATCCTACAGGAATTACCGTCCGCAACAACCAATATACCAACTACAACTGGATAAAGCACTCTATTGGCAACCGGCAGTCACTAGTAAACAACCAAGTAAACTCTATTATAGAAGATAGTGACGGGGATCTGTGGTTTGGAACAAGCAACGGCATCAGCTTATACGATTCAAAGCAAAAGCAATGGCGTTCTTTTCTAAGCTCTTTCAATCACGGACTAAAAAATCAGAACCGCATTTTTATCACTTTATGCGAAGTTTCTCCGGGTATTATATGGGCCGGAGGATATGCATCGGGCATTTTCCAGATTACCAAGAAAAACGGAAACATAGAATACCTCACCCCTGCCCAATCTTTCCATCTGAATGTACGTGCCGACAAATACATACGCGACATTAAAAAGGACAGATACGGGTGCATATGGTCCGGAGGATATTATAATCTGAAATGCTTTAATCTAAAGACACGCCAAGGACGTCTTTATCCCGGACTAGGGTCCGTCACTGCCATTGAAGAAAAGGATAGTACATCTATGTGGATAGGTACCTCCACCAATCTTTTTCTACTGGACCGGAATTCGGGTAAATACAATGAAATACATCTGCCCGGTGGAGCAACCTACATTTATACGTTACACCAAGAAAACAATGGTTTACTCTACATTGGCACCAGTGGCTCCGGACTATTTACTTATGATCCGGTAAAAGAATCAATCAGCGCCCATTACTACACAGAAAACAGCCCGTTAGTATCAAACAGTATTTATGTTATTCTACCCACAAAAGACGGGAATATCTTGATGAGTACCGAAAATGGTATCAGTATTTTCTCGCCTACTAACCGCCAGTTCCGCAACTGGACTCGCGGACAAGGGTTGATGTCCACCTGTTTCAATGCCGGCTCTGGTGTACTACGTGCCAATGGGAACACTGTATTCGGAAGTACAGATGGTGCACTGGAATTCCCCCAAAACATAGAAATGCCCCAAGCAGGAGATTCACATATGATATTCAGCGACTTCCATATTTTCTACCAAACTGTATATCCTAATGATCCAAACTCTCCTCTGACTAAAGATATCGACCAAATAGAGAAATTGAATCTGAAATATATGCAAAATACATTTTCTATCCGAGTATCCTCTATCAATTACGATTATCCGTCGGACATACTATATACCTGGCAGTTGGAAGGATTCTACGACGGTTGGACTACTCCAAGTGACGAAGGGACTATCCGATTCACTAATGTTGCTCCCGGTACCTATACACTGCGTGTACGTTCCGTTTCTAAAGAGGATAATAAACACGTGTTGCAGGAGCGGATATTGAAAATTACTGTAGCACATCCCGTGTGGCTCAGTTTTTGGGCTATTTGTATTTATGTCCTGACTATCACTTCAGTAACATACGTCATTTTCCGCCTGCATTCCATGCGCAGAGAAAAGAAGGCCTCGGATGAAAGAACTCGGTTCTTTATCAATACAGCGCATGATATCCGTACTCCGCTGACACTAATAAAGGCACCTTTGGAAGAAATTCAACAAAAAGAAAATTTAAGTGAAGAAAGTCAGGCCAATATGCTTACAGCGATGAAGAACGTGGACACCTTGCTACGCCTCACCACTAATCTGATAAACTTCAGCAAAGCTAATGTATACTCCTCCTCCCTCCGTATATCGGAACATGAACTTAATACCTATATGGAAGGAATATGCCATGCCTTTTATAGTTATGCAGAAGCCAAACAGATCAAACTCGACTACAAAAGCAACTTTGAATATCAAAATGTATGGTTCGACAAAGAAAAAATGGACTCGATCACAAAAAACTTGATTTCAAATGCTATCAAATATACTCCCGCCCACGGTGAGGTACACATTATCATCTGCCATGACAAGGACAACTGGAGCCTGGAGATTACAGACACGGGCATCGGAATTCCTGCCAAAGAACAAAAAAAGTTATTCAAGTTACATTTCAGGGGCAGCAATGCCATCAATGCAAAAATTACAGGCAGTGGAATCGGACTGATGTTAGTATGGAAACTAGTACGTATTCATAAAGGAAAGATCAGCATAGAAAGCGTAGAGAATAAAGGCACCCGTGTAAAGGTTATCTTCCCCCAAAAACAATTCCGAAACCAACAGGTCCCGACAGAAACGGTACAACAAGAAAACGTGGCACCAGTATCTCCTAGTGCAGTCTCTCCCCATACTTATAAAGATCTGTATCGGCAGCATGTTCAAAATACACAGCGTATCCTGGTTGTGGAAGACAATGACGATCTACGCGAATATCTGTTTCATACTTTATCCGAAGCTTATCAAGTGGAAACGTGTACCAATGGCAAAGAAGCCTTAAAAATTATCCCTGAATTTAAACCTGATTTAGTATTATCAGACATTATGATGCCCGAAATGCGAGGAGACGAATTGTGTTCTGCTATCAAAAATAATATACTGACGTCTCATATCCCTGTAATTCTGCTAACAGCATTAAATGATGAAAAGAATATCGTTGAAGGATTAGAAACAGGTGCGGACAAATACCTAATAAAACCTTTTAATATAGGAATACTAAAAGCATCTATAGCCAACATACTGACTAACCGTGCACTCCTTCGCCGCAAATATGCAGATATGGAGTTACATAATGACAGTATTTCCATAAATTATAGCAACACATTGGACCAACAGTTCCTAGAAGCAGTGAAAGAAACAATAACTGAAAATCTAGACAATTCAAGTTTCAATGTGGAGTCACTCTGTGCTTCACAAAACATGAGCCGTTCCAGTTTCTACAATAAACTGAAAGCATTGACAGACCAAGCTCCGGCAGACTATATCCGCCTGATCCGGCTGAAACGGGCAGCACAATTACTATCCGAAGGACAGTATAATATATCCGAGATATCAGATATGACCGGGTTTAATGATGTAAAATATTTCCGCGAAGTATTCAAAAAATACTATAAAATAAGTCCCAGCGGATATAGCAAAGGGGAAATGAAGGAAGAACCGGCTAAACCATAAGAGTCCTAAAGAAACTTATTTTGAACAAAATTTATCATTAACACATTAATAGATAAAAGAGAAAATGAGTACTTTCGGGGCATTCATCCGTAGTACTTAATAAACTGACTTATGATAGGAAAAATTAAAACGATGGCAATCATCACGTTTTACATAGCTGTATTACTTGTTATTGCAGTGTATTTGCAAGACGGAAGCGGAACATTCTCTCATTTTTTCGAGAATGCAAATCTATACATACGTAATTTGCGTAATATACACGTTCCGGCTTTCCATCAAACTTATGACAATTATCTGCAACTTTTTCCACTCATACTTCTATTCGGACTAAAATTGGGAGGAATAAGAGGTCGTTTCGGATGGAAACGGTTGTTCACTTTCATAGTCCTGTCAGTCATACTGACACAGCTGGTAGTAAACGGATTAAAACTCACCACCGGAGTGCTTCGCCCGGATGCCACAAATTATTTCTCTTTTCCTTCCGGACATACGGCAGCAGCATTTATGGCAGCTACCTTATTGTATAAGGAATATGGGTTCAAAGGATATTGGATAGGATTAGTAGCATACGCAGCAGCTATAGTAACAGGGTTTACCCGTATTCTGAATAACCGTCACTGGCTGTTTGATGTCATCATTGGTGCCGCCTTGGGAATATTGCTTACAGATTTGGCTTTCCGTCTGGTACAACTCATATTCAAAGACCGAGGACTTATCCAGCATAAATAGATACCATAAGCCTGATAACACAACAAATTTAGCACTCATGAAAAAACAAATGATCTTATTAGGAATGTTAATGGCGTTTTGTATGACAGAAGCCAAAGTAACACTGCCTGCATTATTCACAGACAATATGATATTACAACAAAAATCAAATGTCATTTTCCATGGCCATTCATCCACAAAAAAAGAAGTGATAATAACAACAGGATGGAGTAAGCATCCCTATACGACATCACCTGACAAAGAAGGAAATTGGAGAATAGAAATTCCTACCCCATCTGCCGGAGGTCCTTATGAAATCATCATTTCGGACGGGGATAAACACATACTGCAAAATATTTTAATTGGTGAAATATGGTTGTATACAGGAGAATGTGAAACAGAAACTCCCATAGATATAGCCCCCCAACCTTATATCCGTCTGTTTCAGACAAAGAAAGAAATCTCCTTAGTTCCCAAGAAAGATTTACACACTACACAAGAAGGTTGGAAAGAATGCACCTCCAAAAACATAACCGGATTCCCTGCAGTGGGATATTTTTTTGCCAGCCAGTTACAAAAGACTCTGAAAGTACCCGTGGGTATAATAAGTTGTACCTGGAAAGATACTCCTGCAGAAGCATGGGCCAGTTATGATGCGTTAGAAGACCTGCCAAGCTACAACAAAGAAACAGAAATGCTTGAATCCTTGGAGTTCAATCCTGAAAAAATAGAAGCAGAATATGCCCGTAAAAGAGAAAAGTGGTATCAAGCTCTTTACGAACACGATATGGGATGGTGCGATGACCATCAAGTATGGGCGGAACCTGATTATTCGGATGAAAACTGGAAAACAATGGAACTTCCGGGATACTGGGAAGATAAGGGAATGAAAGACTTCGATGGAGTAGTATGGTTCAGAAAAACGATAGATATTCCACGTAACTGGACTAGAAAAAATATCACAATAAATTTGGGGAACATTGCCGATGAAAGCATTGTATATTATAACGGGACTGAAATAGGACGAAACACAAAAGCCGATGTGTCCTGCTGTTACAAAATTCCCTATAAGCTGGTAAAACGCGGAAAGGCTGTACTGACCATACGTGTGACCAATTACAAAAGCAAAGGAGGAATATATGGCCGTCCAGAAGACATGAAACTAAGTATACAAGGCAAGAATCTTATCTCATTGGCAGGAGAATGGAAATACCTGTCCGGTCTCTCATTAAGTGGAATCCCCCCTATACCCATTTCACCAGAAAGTAACCCTAAGTATCCCACAGGATTATTCAATGCGATGATACATCCGCTTACTTTTTTCCCTCTTCAAGGTATTGTATGGCATCAAGGAAAAAGTAATTTGGGAAGCAGCGATGAATATGCAGACTTATTCATGTCATTGATAGCCGACTGGCGCGATAAGTGGCAGAAACCACAAATGCCTTTCTACTTTGTACAACTGTCCAACCATGGGAAAAAAGAAGAAATACAAGATGATTCAGACTGGGCGGCCATACGTGAAGCACAAGCACAGGCTTTACACTTGAATCATACAGGCATGGTAGTAACCACCGATATTGGAAAAGGAAAAAGCAATACCTTCCAAAGCACTCTGGAAACAGGTCTTCGCCTATCACAGCTAGCATTAAAACAAACCTACGGAAAAAGAAAAATGCCTCAATATCCGGTTTACAAAAGCTACAGCATCGAAGGAAATACCCTTCGTATCCATTTTGAAAATCTAGGAAAAGGATTCCTGCATCCCGATCCAGTACGCGGATTTATAATTGCAGGTACAGATAGGATTTTTTATCCGGCAACAGTAACAGTAAAAAAGAAAGAAATAATTGTACAATCACCCGATGTACCTCATCCTGTAGCCGTGAGATACAATTGGGCCAACCATACTGACGGTGCTTTATTCGGAGCATCAGGTCTGCCAGTAGCCCCATTCCGAACAGATAATTGGTAATTATCGCAAGCTATATGAATAAACACTTAGATAATTCCTGTATATTTGCACTCTTTTAGAATAAACAAAGAAAAACAATGGGAATGGTAATAGGTATAGACGTAGGCGGAAGTACCACCAAAATAATAGGTGTGGATAAAGAAGGCATAAAACATCCTATGATTGTAAAAGCCGAAGATCCTATCACTTCGTTATTCGGTGCTTTTGGCAAATACATATATGATAATGGAATCAGCTTAAACGACATTGATAAAGTCATGTTGACAGGAGTGGGAAGTGCTTACGTAAACCAACCATTATATGGACTCTCTACTGATCATACGGATGAGTTTCTAGCAAACGGCCTTGGAGCTCACTATGACTCCCAACTACAAGACCTTATTGTAGTAAGCATGGGTACCGGCACCTCTTTTGTAAAAGTGGAAGGAGGTGAAAATATATCTCACATAGGTGGTATAGGTATTGGTGGAGGAACCATTCAAGGATTATCCTGCCTGTTGTTAAAAACACAGAATATTCATCAAGTGGTGAAGATGGCAGAGAAAGGTGTAATAGAAAATATTGATTTGCAAATCAAGGATATTTGCAACACTCCTCTACCGGGACTTCCTTTGGATGCCACCGCTTCCACATTTGGCAAAGCAAGCTCAAATGCCTCTATGGAAGATGTAGCAGCGGGAATCATTCATATGGTATTACAATCGATAGGACAATCTGTCATATTAGCAGCACTGAATAGCCATATCAAAGATTTTGTCCTGATAGGTAATTTGACCAAAATGCCACAATGCAAAGAAATATTCCCAGTTATGGAAAAAATGTATCAATGCCATTTTTGGATACCCGAATATGCAGAATATCGCACGGCATTGGGAGCAGCACTAGCTTATACATATAAATAAGAAAGAGAACAGACAGTACTGTTCTTAACTCCTTTATATTGTTATGCTAAAAGTATAACAGCATAATTCGGAACCCAAGGTTTTCCAACTTAACGAAGAAGAAAGTGCATCTCTCACTGATCTTCTAAAGTGGGAGATTCAATAAATATCCCTAAAACATGAGTGTCAAGCAAAACTTCTTATTTTTTTGAGTTTAACACTTTCTTTCTTCAATAAATTCAAAAAGAATAGCCCAAAAGTACAAAAATCAATGATAGAAAAAGAATTTAATGATAGAATTTACACTAAAAGTACTGCAAAAAGAGAAAAATATACCATATTCATGTTACAGAACATAGGATTATTTCCGTTACTAGACTCCGCCACATGCGTGCATATGCAAAAAAAAGCCTCCGGAACTTCTTCAAGTCCGGAGGCTTCAATCAAAAACGGCAGCTACCTACTCTCCCACTGTGAC
>NZ_JBCOCI010000094.1:0-17730 GCF_040929485.1 Phocaeicola sp. RTP21198st1_B8_RTP21198_201120
TCTGCAAATTCAGTAATGAGAGGACGTGTAAACGCAATAAGGACGTTCAAGGGCTTAGTTGCGGATTTGAGGATTATGACCCTGCCCAATCCGAGCGGAAGCGGTATGCTGAACCAGAATTCGGGAGAGATAGACAATGCAGGCGTCGAAGCACAGGTCGCTTACCGTTTCAATAAGAGTTGGTCGGTGGATGCCAATTACAGCTACCTGCACATGGAGAATCCCGTGATTGCCGCTCCCGAACATAAGCTCTATGCCGGAGCAAACTTCACGCAAGGACGCTGGTCGGTATCGACGGGCATACAGTACATCGCCGGACTTTACACCTCGACAGATCCGGCTACAACCGAGGATTTTGTCTTATGGAATCTGCGCGGACAATTCCGTGCCACCCCATGGCTCGACATCTGGGCACGCGGAGAAAACCTGCTGGCACAGCGTTACGAAATCAATGCCGGATACCCGATGCCGAGAGCTACGGTGATGGCAGGTATAAATCTGAACTTTTAATTGATAAATTACAGTATATATGAAAAAGATAATGAGCATGATAATGGCTGCAATGGTATTTTTGACCATAGGAACAGGATATGTACAGGCACAGGACAAGACATCGGATAGCGCATCTGAACTCCCAAAGGTCTATCTTATCAAGGAAATTACCCCGGAAAATCTCGTGAAGATCTACGAGGCTCTCGGTCGTAAAGCCGAAGGAAAGGTTGCGGTAAAACTCTCCACCGGCGAACCGGGCGGACATAATTTTCTCCAGCCGACACTCATTGCACCACTTGTACGGAAAATGAACGGCACAATCGTGGAGTGCAATACGGCCTATGGTGGCGGACGTGCCAATACGGAGGCACACCTCAAGGCTGCTGCCGACCACGGTTTTACGGCGATTGCGAAAGTGGACATCATGGATGCCGACGGCGAAGTGTCCCTGCCGGTAAAAGGCGGCAAGCACCTGAAAGAGGATTTCGTGGGCAAGAACTACTTGAATTACGATTTTACGGTTGTGCTGTCGCATTTCAAAGGTCATGCGATGGGTGGTTTCGGCGGCGCAATCAAGAATATCTCCATCGGCATCGCCTCGTCGGGCGGCAAGGCGTGGATTCATTCGGCAGGCACGACCAAGGACGTAAGCAAAGTCTGGGGTAACCTTCCCGAACAGGATAACTTTTTGGAGTCGATGGCCGAGGCCGCCAAAGCCGTCACGGACCATTGCGGCGATAAGATTCTCTACATCAGTGTGGCCAACAATCTTTCGGTGGACTGCGACTGTGACTCCTCGCCTGAAGATCCGCGGATGGGCGACATCGGTATCCTTGCCTCGCTTGACCCGGTAGCGCTTGACCGGGCCTGCACCGATCTGGTACGCTCCTCCGAAGACCACGGTAAAATTCACCTGATCGAACGTATCGACTCGCGCCACGGGATGCATACACTCGACTATGCCGAACAGCTCGGTATGGGAAGTCAGAAGTACGAACTTGTCGAACTGAAATAGACTGTTCGGGATGCTTGCTATGGCTGTACTGCCCCGCCATCTTTCTCAAATCCGTTCTGTTGGCTGTGGTTGCCGGGTATGCGGCTTCGCATTTCAGGAAAGCTTCGCCCGGACTGCTCCTTGGGGTCGTCTTGGCCTATCAGCTTGTCGGGACGCTGGGAGAATGGGCGACGAAAGGAGATTCCTGGCTTGCCGCACAGGATTTCCGGATTGGTATTCCGGGCATGCTGCTTCAGATATTCGGGAGCTGGCTATTCATTAACCGCATCATTCGTAAGTAATACCATTCCTATTGATTTTTGAATGAAAATAATAAACAAGGAGAGGAAAAGGTCTTTTCCCGTTCCTTTGCAACCTCAAATCGGCAATGGATAAGTAGCCATTATTCTCTTAACTCCTGCTGAACAGGTCAAAACCCCTCAATGGATGAATATAGAGTAAACCTGCATATCTCCCTTTATTTCCAACAGTTTGCATTATTCCTGCGAAATCCATCCGTATGTGAGCGAGTTTTGTTATATTTGTCCGATAAATAAAAAAACAGCTCATGATTTCAAACAAAATTTTACTAATATGCCTGGCCTTCATCGCATTGACTGCATGCAGCGCCGGCTCGAAAAAACAAACGAATCATCATATGGAAAATGAAAAGCGTACCCTAGTGAAACTGGAAACCACCATGGGGAATATCACAGTGGCCCTGTATAATGAAACACCGAAACATCGTGATAACTTTATCAAACTGGTAAAAGAGGGAGTATATGACAGTACGTTGTTCCACCGGGTTATCAAACAATTCATGATCCAGGCCGGCGATCCGGACAGCAAAAACGCATCGGATACCGCCATGCTGGGCAGCGGTGATGTGGGTTACACCATTCCCGCCGAATTCAATCCGAAATTCTTCCACAAGAAAGGAGTATTGGCGGCAGCACGCCAGGGTGATGATGTGAACCCCGAAAAGGCTTCATCGGGTTGCCAGTTCTATATTGTTACCGGACGCAAGTTCACCGAACCGCAACTGCTGGGCATGGAGAACAAAATAAACGAACAGCGCGAAGAGGCCCTGTTCGACAGTCTAGCACGCCAGCACATGAAGGAAATATACAAGATGCGCAAGGCGGGCGACAATGCCGGATTACTGGAATTGCAGGACACACTGGAAGCCCAAGCCCGTGAACTGGCGGACAAAGAAGAGAAATTCCGCTTCACCCCCGAACAGATCAAAGCATACAGCACCGTAGGCGGCGCTCCCCACCTGGACGGTTCTTATACCGTATTCGGTGAAGTAACCGAAGGCATGGAAGTAGTGGAGAATATTGAAATAGCAAAAACGAACCGCGCAGACCGCCCTGTAGAGAATATCCGGATTCTCAAGGCCAGTATTCAGTAATTTGCGACTCAGATGATTAACATTAACCGATACACCTTGTCTAACGGGCTGCGTGTGATACACAATGAGGACAATACAACCCAGATGGTGGCACTGAACCTGCTGTACGATGTGGGCGCACGCGATGAAGATCCTGATCATACCGGATTCGCCCATCTGTTTGAGCACCTGATGTTCGGAGGCTCTGTCCATGTGCCCGATTATGATACTCCGGTACAAAATGCCGGAGGCGAGAATAACGCATGGACAAATAATGACATAACCAATTATTACATCACCCTCCCCCGTCAGAATGTGGAAACCGGATTCTGGCTGGAGAGTGACCGTATGTTGTCTCTCGACTTTAACCCGCGCAGTCTGGAAGTGCAACGGCAAGTAGTAATCGAAGAGTTCAAACAGCGAAACCTGAACCAGCCATACGGAGACGCCTCGCATCTGCTACGTGCCCTGGCTTATAAGGTGCATCCGTACCAGTGGCCTACCATCGGCAAAGAAATCAGCCACATAGCCAATGCCACCCTTGAAGAGGTAAAAGCTTTTTTCTTTAAATATTATGCACCGGACAATGCCATTCTGGCTGTAACGGGACATATTACTTTTGAAGAGACAGTGGCACTGGCCGAAAAGTGGTTCGGCCCTATCCCGCGCCGCAACGTACCCCCCCGCTCACTGCCGGCAGAACCCCGGCAAACGGAGGAACGCCGGCTGACAGTGGAGCGGAACGTGCCTGTAGACGCGCTCTTTATGGCATTCCATATCTGTGAACGACGCCATCCCGACTATTATGCTTTTGATATGCTGAGCGACTTGCTAAGTAGCGGACGTTCCTGCCGCCTGGTGCAGCATCTGGTGCAAAAGAAACAGGTATTCAACAGCATCGACGCCTATATCTCGGGCAGCATTGACGAGGGATTGTTCCATATTACCGGCAAACCCGCCCCAGGCGTCACGCTGGAAGCTGCCGAAACAGCCGTATGGCAGGAACTGAAGGCATTGACGGAAGAAAGTGTGGACGAGGACGAGCTGGAAAAAGTAAAGAACCGCTATGAAAGCGAACAGATATTCAATAACCTGAATTACCTGAATGTGGCTACCAATCTGGCTTATTTTGAACTGACCGGCAAAGCGGAGGATATTAACAATGAAGTAAACAAGTATCGCTCGGTCACTGCCGGACAGATAAAAGAAGCGGCACAAAAAACATTTGTGCGGGAAAATTGTTCCACACTCTACTATAAAAGTAATTTGCCGACCTGATAATATGCTAATTTGCCAATGCGCCATGCGGAACACAGCGCAGCTAGTTGGCAAATTAGCATATTGGCATATTGGCACATTAGCAATTTATTAACCATGCAACATTACAAAGCACTTTTCACTTTAGGTATCCCTATCGTTATCGGCCAGATAGGTGTCATCATTCTGGGTTTTGCCGATACATTAATGATAGGCCATCACAGCACGAATGAATTAGCCGCCGCCAGTTTTGTCAACAATATGTTTACTTTGGCCATTATTTTCGCTACCGGATTCTCATACGGGCTGACCCCTATCGTGGGGAGCCTGTTCGGACGGGGAGAAACCCATGTAGTGGGACGGATGCTGAAGAACAGCCTGTTTGCCAATACACTGCTGGCAGTATTGCTCACACTCATCATGTGGATACTCTATCTGAATATCCACCGGCTGGGGCAACCCGAAGAACTGCTGCCTTTAATGCGTCCCTACTTCATCGTTTTACTGATATCCTTGTTGTTTGTACTGCTTTTCAACGGTTTCAAGCAATTTGCCGATGGCATAACCGACACCCGCGTTTCCATGTGGATCTTATTGGCAGGAAATGTGATGAATATCATCGGCAACTACATCCTGATTTACGGTAAACTGGGAATGCCCGAAATGGGATTGCTGGGAGCGGGAATTTCCACATTGGCCTCCCGTATCATGATGGTGGTCGTGTTCGCCGTCATTTTTTTCTGTACCCGGCGTTATCATATTTATAAAGAAGGATTTCTACACAATGCGCTCAACCGGGCAGACTTCCTGCACCTGAACAAACTGGGATGGCCCATTGCCATGCAGATGGGGATGGAAACCGCTTCGTTCAGCCTCAGCGCCATTATGGTGGGATGGATCGGGACTACCGCTCTGGCAGCCCACCAAGTGATGCTCGCCATTTCCCAAATCTGCTTTATGATGTATTATGGCATGGGAGCAGCCGTTGCTGTGCGGGTTAGCAACTTCCGCGGACAGAATGACCGGATAAACGTCCGGCGCTCGGCATACGCCGGATTCCATATCATGCTGTTCATCGCACTAATAGGAGCCCTGCCCATCTTCCTGCTGCGTAACGAACTGGGAGGATGGTTCAGTGACAGTCCGGCGGTCAGCGTGATGGTAGCACAACTTATCATTCCGTTCATCATCTACCAGTTTGGTGACGGATTACAGATAAATTTCGCCAATGCCCTTCGTGGAATCGCAGATGTGAAACCCATGATGTATATCGCATTCATCGCTTATTTCCTTATCTCCCTGCCGGCCGGCTATTTCTTCGGTTTCATCATGGACTGGGGAATTATAGGAATATGGATGGCATTTCCTTTCGGACTGACTACAGCCGGAATACTCTATTACCTACGCTTTAACCGTGATACGAAATTAAAATAAAACCACCATGAGCCTGCCCAACCGTTCCACCAAGCTGAAAGTTGCATTCGGCTATATCCTGCTGACTGCACTGCTCTTTATATCCATCGGATATATTTATCAGGAGATGAAGTCACTGACCGGAACCAGCGATGATGAAGCCATCCTGAGCCAACGGCGCCATGTCACCAATCAGATTATCGGCCAGCTTTATCAGGCGGAAGTTATCGGACAATCACTCAGTACAGGACAACTAGGACAGTACTACCGATACAAACGTGCCATGAAACAGGCCAACACAGCGCTGGACTCCCTGCGCACACTGCTGACCGACAGCATACAACTGGCACGGCTGGATACGGTGGGAATGCTTTTCATGGATAAAGAACGGAATATGCGCAACCTGCTAAAAGCAATTCAGGACGGCGGAACAGATAAAATTTACAAACAGCATATCGACGAACTGATTGCCGAGCAAGACTCTTTACTCAGCCTTCCCCACGTGCGCAAAAAAGTAATCACACACACCAATTCATACGTTATCCGCAAAAAGCCCAAAAGCTTCTTCAAACGACTGGGAGAAGTGTTCGCACCCGGGAAAGCGGATTCCACACAAGTCAGCAATGTGATTCAGGAAGAATATACCGATACGCTGACCGAAGCATACAGCCCGGCAGACACGGTGGTCACCATGCTGAAAGACATACAGAGCCGGGTGACCGACACCCATCAGGAACGGATGGAAATGGTGAATCGCCGCACCCAGTCCCTGCGCCTCAGTGGCTTGAAACTGAGTCAGAAAGTCAATCAGCTATTAAGTACCATAGAGGAAGAAGAGCAGGCTCTGGCACAAAACAAACATATACAAGAGGAATACATCCGCCAAAGCTCTATCCGCACAGTGGCAGGAATCGCCATTGTCGCCGTGGTTCTGGCTATTTTCTTCCTGGTCCTGATATGGAGGGACATCACTCGCAGCAACCACTACCGCCGAGAACTGGAAAAAGCCAAACGCCGTGCCGAAGACTTGCTGGTGGCGCGTGAAAAACTGATGCTGACTATCACACACGATATCAAGGCCCCCGTGGGTTCCATCTTGGGCTATACCGACCTGCTGGAACGGATCACTACCGAAGAACGCCAGCGTTTCTATCTGAACAATATGCAAAGTTCAGCCAATCACCTGCTCAGCCTAGTCAAATCCCTGCTGGATTACCACCGGCTGGACGCACATAAAATGGACATCAACCGGGTATCATTCAACCCCCACCAACTGTTCGACACCATTTATATCAGCTTCAAACCGATGGCGGACTCCAAACAGCTGGAACTGAACTATCATTGCAACGAATCATTAAACCGCGTATACATAGGAGACCCGTTCCGTATCCGCCAGATAGCAGAGAATCTGCTATCCAATGCACTGAAATTCACCAAAGAAGGAAGCATCACTCTGCAAGCAGCGTTGGAAAACGGCCAACTGCATTTCAGTATCAGTGACACAGGATGTGGTATCAGCCAAGAAGAGCAACAACGTATCTTTCAGGAATTCACCCGGCTCCACAACGCACAAGGACAAGAAGGATTCGGCTTGGGACTGGCCATCACCCGTAAACTGGTGCTTCTGCTCGAAGGAGATATCAAGATAGAAAGCGAACAAGGGAAAGGCAGCCGATTCCATGTATATCTGCCTTTGCCTGAGGGGCCTTCCCATCCGGATAAAAACCCCTCCGGACCGGAAGCGGAACATACTCCTGCTTCCCCTGACGCAACCGGAATCCGGCAAATAGACACTCCCCGCAAAGACAGTGAGCCGATCCACCTGATTTTAATTGACGATGACCGCATACAGTTACAGCTTACCACCGCCATGCTGGAACGCCCCGGAGTGACTGTGACCTGCTGCCATCATCCCGAAGAGCTTCTCAACAAATTGAAAGACAAGCGCTTCGACGCCCTGCTCACCGACATACAGATGCCTGCCATGAACGGATTCGATTTATTGAAAGCCATCCGCACGCTGGACACATCATGGGTGCAAACCCTGCCGGTGATCGCGCTGACCGCCCGTAGCGATATGGACGAAAATTATTTCCGTTCACATGGCTTTGCCGGTTGCCTGCACAAACCTTTCACCATAAACGAATTGTTTACAGCCATCTTCCAGGCCACAGGAAAGGACGTATCCGCCGCAGGAAATCCGGCTCCTCACACAGCACCGGCCAAAGAAAACCATCCCCAACAAGAAACGTTGGATTTCTCTGCCCTGACCGCCTTCTCGGAAGATGATCCGGAAGCAGCCGCAGAAATACTCCGCACCTTCATCAGCGAAACAAAAAAGAACCGAGAGTATATGGAAGAAGCGTTGGCGAAAAGGAATATGGAAGGCATCACGGCAATAGCTCATAAACTGTTGCCGCTGTTCACCATGCTGGGAGCCACCCGTTGCATTCCTGCACTGACATGGATGGAACAAAGACGAGGGACGGCTGAAATCAGTGAAGAAGCGGTAGAGAAAACAAACTTTATAGTAAAAGAAATAGAAAAAGTAATTGACGAAGCACAAAAACAGATTGAAATTCCGGATGAAGAATGAAGAATTAAACCCTGTTAAGTTAAAAGGTATTAGAAATAGAGTCCGTGTTTCGGCACACCGTGAAAAAAGTTTATTTTTGTACGAATAAAAAACACATAAAGATGCCACATTCCATTCTGATAGTAGAAGATGACTTGACTTTTGCCACCATGTTGAAAACCTGGCTGGGTAAAAAAGGATTTTCGGTTGATACAGCAAGCAGTAATGCGCGCGCACGCAAACAACTGGACGCACAACCATACGATCTTGTCTTGTCTGATCTGCGCCTGCCCGATCAAGATGGTATCTTCTTGCTTTCATGGATGAAAGAACAGAAATACAACATCCCACTCATCATCATGACAGGCTATGCTGACATCCAAAGCGCTGTACAGGCCATAAAACATGGAGCCAGTGATTACATTTCAAAACCGGTACAACCGGATGAGTTGCTGAAGAAAATTAATGAGGCATTGCAAAACAAAGCTTTACCTACACCGGCAGGAATAGAAAAGAACACAGTCACGCCCAAAGCATCCAAGAGCAAAGCCGTTCCCCATAGTGCAACCGTTCCTCCCTCTAATTTCCTGGAGGGGGAAAGCGAGGCGGCGCGCCAACTCTACAATTATGTAGGTCTGGTAGCTCCCACCCCCATGTCCGTACTGATAAACGGTGCCAGCGGAACAGGTAAAGAGTATGTGGCGCACCGTATTCATCAGCTAAGCAAACGGGCCGACAAACCGTTCATTGCCATAGACTGCGGTTCTATCCCCAAAGAACTGGCGGCTTCCGAATTCTTCGGTCATGTAAAAGGCTCCTTCACAGGGGCGTTAAACGACAAAACAGGAGCATTCGTAGAAGCCAACGGAGGTACTTTGTTTCTGGATGAAATAGGCAACTTAAGTTATGAAGTACAAATACAGTTGCTCCGTGCTTTGCAGGAAAGACGCATCCGTCCGGTCGGCTCCAATAAAGAAATAGAGGTAGATGTGCGGCTGGTCAGCGCTACCAACGAGAACCTGCAACAAGCCATTGAAAAAGGAAACTTCCGCGAAGATCTTTACCACCGTATCAATGAATTTACCCTTCGTATGCCGGCATTAAAAGAACGGCAAGAAGATATCCTGCTATTCGCCAATTTCTTTTTGGACCAGGCAAACAGGGAACTGGACCGCCAGCTGATAGGGTTTGACGCCGCTGCCAGCCAAGCTTTACAAACGTATTCATGGCCCGGAAATCTCCGGCAACTGAAGAATATAGTAAAACGTGCCACCCTGTTGGCACAGAGCAACTTTATCACCCTTGCCGAATTAGGTTATGAGTTGCAGGAACCTGTAATGTCCGCCAGTCCGCAGACGTTCAGCCTGCACGATGAAGCGGCGGAAAAGAAACGTATCCTTGAGGCATTGAAGCAGACAGGAAACAATAAAAGTAAAGCCGCCATCTTATTAGGCATAGACCGGAAGACTTTATATAACAAATTGAAACTGTACGATATTCAATAACTTTACCAACAAGAAGCTACTGTACCGTAAGGCTGTTGCCCCTACTGTTCCTATCGGGCACAGCCTTACAGCATATAAACTCATCTTCCCGCCGGATATGTGGAATAATTCCACAAAGCATTCCCCATGTTCCACACTTATCCCCATGTTCCTTTCATCCTCCACTAAGAGTAATCCATTAATTATCAATATTTTAAAGATTCAATCTATTTTCTGGCACAGATATTGTCATTCTGTTATCAGAGAAAACAAAACAACATAGTATTAACAGTAAAAACCTACAATTATGAAAAAGTTATTTGTTGCAGTAGCATTGGTAATGGGATTAGGAACATCAGTAGCATTCGCCGACAACTTTATGGTGGACTCTGTGACCATAACTATGATAAATGATTTTACCCCTATTGAAGTGAAAGACCTTCCGGCTGCCGTGCAGGAAGCTATCACAAAGAACTATGCAGAATCTACTATCAAAGAAGCTGCCGTAGAAGCAAACGAAGATGGAACTAAAACTTACAAGGTTGTTTTAACTGATAAAGAGGGAACTGAAAGCACTGTACTTTTCAGCGAAAGCGGAGAAGTTTTGAAGTAAATGAAAGATGCCTAAAAGTAAGAAAAGGGAATGCTGTGAAGCATTCCCTTTTTGTTTTCTATCTTTAGTCTATCTCAAAACCGTTCCACAAGTTACCTTCGGGTACCGGCGCAGTCAACCGGATCATTTCCTTCGACACAGGGTGAACGAATTGTACCGTCCGGGCATGCAGACAGATACTGCCATCCGGGTTGGAACGTGGAGAGCCATATTTCAAATCACCTTTAATGGGACATCCCATCTTGGCCAACTGGCAACGAATCTGATGATGCCTTCCGGTTTTCAGATCCACCTCCAATAAATAGTAATTCTGAGAATGGCCGATAAGTTTATAATGAAGTACAGCTTTCTTGGAATTCTTTACTTCCTTATCGTATGCATAAGACTTATTCTGTTTCTCGTTACGCACCAAATAGTGAACCAGCTCGCCCTCCGTTTCCTTGGGGCATTCTTTCACTATGGCCCAATAGGTCTTTTTCACCTCACCATTACGGAACATCTCATTCAGTCTGGGCAATGCCTTGCTCGTTTTGGCGAACACCACCAACCCGCTGACGGGACGGTCCAAGCGGTGGGTCACTCCAATGAAAACATTTCCCGGCTTATTATATTTCTCTTTCAGGTATTGTTTCACCATCTCCGACAAGGGAGTATCACCGGTCTTGTCTCCCTGAACGATCTCGGAAGAAGTCTTATTGACTACAACAATATGATTATCCTCGTAAACAACTGTCATATTACATGTTCATACCGCCGTCAACCTGGATAACCTGTCCTGATACATACGAAGACATATCAGAAGCCAGGAAAGTAGCTACATCCGCCACATCTTCAGGAGTACCTCCACGACGCAAAGGAATCTTCTTGGCCCACTCAGCTTTTACTTCGTCAGACAATTTGGCTGTCATATCCGTGATGATGAATCCCGGAGCGATGGCATTGGCACGGATACCGCGAGAGCCCAATTCCTGAGCGATGGATTTAGCCAAACCGATCATACCGGCTTTTGAAGCAGAATAGTTACATTGACCGGCATTTCCGTGAACACCCACTACGGAAGCCATGTTGATAATGCTTCCACTCTTCTGACGCATCATGATCGGAGTACATGCGTGGATAAAGTTAAAGGCAGACTTCAAGTTCACAGCGATTACCGCATCCCACTGCGCCTCACTCATACGCATCATCAATCCATCTTTCGTGATACCTGCATTGTTCACCAAAATATCAACAGAACCGAAATCATCCTTAATCTGATTAACCACTTTCTCTGTATCCTCAAAATTCGCAGCATTAGAAGCATAACCTTTCACCTTTACACCCAACGCAGCAATTTCTTTTTCTGTATTCTGACCGTTTTCATCAATTACCAAGTCTGTAAAAGCAATATTTGCTCCTTCGGCAGCAAACTTCAATGCAATCGCTTTACCAATACCACGAGCGGCACCTGTCACAATCGCAGTCTTTCCTGTTAATAATCCCATAATTTTTGATTTTATAATTATAAAGTTAATTTTATTCCTTATTCTGTTCTTTACGCCCCAATGCGCCATACACAATTTTTGCCACGTATGCCCATCCTGTCTCATCGTCCAGTTCCTCACCTATCTGGCCACGTATATAAGGCGCTTCAATGCCCTTCACGCAATAGTGCACAATATCCGCCACGATATTCACATTGTCTATATCAAAGATTCCCTTTTCCTTTCCTTCCGTCAACACCTGCCTGAACAGCTTTGTTTCCGTCCGGTCAAAATTCTTCCGCACCGCCTCCACTCTCCATATATCACGGAAAAAGCCGGCACGCAAAGTCCCGTTCCTGAACACCACCATCTTGATAGAGTCCAGATGTGTTTCTATCAGCCGCAGTATTTTCGTATCAGGAGCGATATCCTGTTCAGCCACTTTCTCCATAGCCCCCGACAGCATCTCTAACTCCGACTCCACCACTGCCATATAAATGTCTTCTTTGCTCTTGAAATACGTATAGAGCGTGCGTCTTCCCTTCTTGGAAGCCACCGCTATATCATTCATTGTCGTATCATCCACCCCATTCTTCGCAAAAAGCTGACGGGCGACGTCTACCAATTTAGCCCTAGTCTTTGATACTGCCATATAAGTTCAATTGCACATTACATATATATGTGAGCAAAATTACATTTTTTCTTTGTACCACACAAACAAATAAAGTATAATCTTGAAGCAAACGTTAATTAACATATCGTATACGCTCTATATATCAACACATTAGCTAAAAAGATTATTTTATTTGAGAAAAAGATACAGAAATAGTTTGGAGATTAGAAAAAAAGCCGTACCTTTGCACCCGTAATCAAAACACAACATCGCGGAGTGGAGCAGTTGGTAGCTCGTTGGGCTCATAACCCAAAGGTCGTCTGTTCGAGTCAGGCCTCCGCAACTTCAATCAAAGAGAAGCAGAATTGCTTCTCTTTTTTATTTCCCCAGTATTTTTTTATTTCTTATCTTTGACCTTCATTAAATTATCAAGATACATAGAACCATGAAACAAAACATCTTATTTTATCTCATCGCTTTACTATTTTTCCCTCTCTATGAGATGCAGGCAGCCCACCAACCTGAATTCTCTACTGCCGGTTTCTATGAACTGGCAAACTCCGGACGTGAAGTATATTCCATGAATCCGGCATGGCGATTCCACAAAGGAGCCGTTACAGGTGCAGAAGCGACCGACTTTAATGACCGGAACTGGAAAATGGTTTCCCTGCCCGACGGCATTGAATATGTACCGACTGAGGCCAGTGGATGTATCAACTATCAAGGCGAGGTATGGTACCGCAAACATTTCACTCCGGCAGATGAATTGAAAGGCAAAAAACTTTTCCTGCATTTCGAAGCTATCATGGGGAAAAGCAAAGTTTTCGTAAACGGCAATTTATTGACCGAACACTTTGGCGGATACCTGCCTGTAGTCGTTGATGTCACCGACGCACTGAATTGGGAAACAGACAATGTGATAGCCGTATGGGCAGACAACAGCAATGACCCCAGCTATCCTCCCGGCAAAGCACAGGATGTACTGGATTATACTTATTTTGGCGGCATCTATCGTGACTGCTGGCTAATAGCCCATCGTCCGGTTTTCATCACCGATCCCAATTTCGAAAACGAAATGGCAGGCGGCGGGCTTTTCGTGTCATACGACAAAGTTTCCGACACTTCCGCAGAAATAATCCTGAAAGCCCATATACGTAATGACAGTAAAAAGAACTTCAAAGGAGTAGTAGAATATGAACTTCAGCAACCCGACGGCACACAAGCCGCATTTCTGAACGATGTCATTCAAGTACGTCCGGGCAAGGCAGTCACTTCAAAAGATAAAATAATGTTGAAGTCTCCCCTGCTTTGGAGCCCTGAAACGCCTACGTTATATAACCTGATTGTCCGTATCCGCGACAATGAAGGAAATGTAGTGGACGGCTACCGCCGCCGCATCGGTATCCGCAGCGTAGAATTCAAGGGCAAGGACGGATTCTGGCTGAACGGCAAACCTTATCCAAGCCCACTGATTGGCGCCAACCGCCATCAGGATTTTGCCGTAGTAGGCAATGCCGTTGCCAACAGCATTCATTGGCGCGACGCTAAAAAGCTACGCGACGCAGGTATGAAAGTCATCCGGAATGCTCACTGCCCTCAAGACCCCGCCTTTATGGACGCCTGCGACGAACTGGGCTTGTTCGTCATCGTCAACACTCCGGGATGGCAATTCTGGAATGACGCCCCCGAATTTGCACAACGTGTCTATAGCGATATCCGCAACCTGGTACGGCGTGATCGCAATCACCCTTGTGTATGGTTATGGGAACCTATTCTGAATGAAACCTGGTATCCGGCAGACTTCGCCCAAAATACCCTCGATATTGTCAATCAAGAATACCCTTATCCGTATTGCTACTCCGGTTGCGACAGCGAAGCACGGGGACATGAGGTATATCCGGTACTCTTCACTCATCCGGCCAACGCGGACAAGGACTGGGCCATCAAAAGCCTCGACCCTAAAATAACCTATTTCACCCGCGAGTGGGGAGATAATGTAGACGACTGGAATTCGCACAACTCCCCCAGCCGTGTGGCACGCAACTGGGGGGAACAGGCTATGCTCATCCAGGCACAGCACTATGCCGCTCCCCGTTATCCTTTCACCTGTTACGATGTACTCTGCCGTACTCCGCGCCAACACGTCGGCGGCTGTTTGTGGCACTCGTTCGACCACCAACGCGGCTATCATCCCGATCCCTTCTATGGTGGTGTGATGGACGTATTCCGTCAACCCAAATATGCTTATTATATGTTCAAAGCCCAGCGCTCGCCCGAAAAGCAAGACCGTCTTTTCGAAACAGGACCGATGGTGCACATCGCCCATGAAATGACTCCCTTCTCACCCAAAGACGTTACTGTATACTCCAATTGTGACGAGGTGCGGCTTACTTATAATAAAGGTGGCAAGACATGGACTTACACCAAGCCGGCAACGAAAGAAGGAATGCCCTCACCCGTTATAACATTCAAAGATATATACGACTTCATGATAGACAAGAACATGTCTATGAGAAAGAAGAAACAGGACGAGGTGTTCCTACTGGCCGAAGGCATCATAGACGGAAAAGTAGTTGCCACGCACGAAGTACGACCGGCCCGGCGTCCCGAGAAACTGCTGCTTTGGGTTGACAATGAAAACACCGACTTAAAAGCTGATGGCTCCGACTTTGTAACCGTAGTAGCCGCCATAGCCGATAAAAACGGGAATATCAAACGTCTGAACAACTATTATGTGAAATTCCATGTAGAAGGAGAAGGACGTATTTTAGGCGGAGCGAATATACTGGCCAATCCGGCTCCGGTAAAATGGGGGACAGCCCCCGTGCTGATACAATCCACCTTAAAGCCGGGTAAAATCAAAATCACTGCCAGCGTATTGTTCGAAGGCTCGCAAATGCCTGCCAGCGCAGTGTTGGAATTAGAAAGCAAGCCGGCAGCTCATCCTTTCATCTATACCGAAAGTGAAGCTGCGCTGATTCCCATGAGCAGCGACTCACCTTTTGGACAATCAGCCGCCAAATCGGCTTCCGAACTGGAACAAGAACGTCTGCTGAAAGAACGGAATGCACAAAGGCTGAAAGAGGTGGAAAAACAACAAGCCGACTTCGGTGAAAAGAAATAATCATCGCCATCCTGACAGGATGGACGGAAAGTGTTCGCTTCCCGTCCATCCACTTCTTTACATTTCACCTCAAATTTCCCCTTATTCCCCTAATTTATCGAAAAAAAAACAGCTTTCGCCGAATAGATTAGAAAAATCGACCGAGAACATTTACCTTTGCTATCTAAAATTAAATAATAAATACCATTCAAGTTTTAATCATAAAACAGCAAAACGAAAACGATGATGAAAAAGACAACAACTATTCTCTGTTTGGGCATCGCTCTATGCATGTTGGGGTGTAGCGATGACGATGATCAAGTTACGACAACCTCCACCGTTCCTTTTTCTCTCACAGCATCACTGTCCCCCCGTTCTTCAGATGCAGAGGATACAGGCATCCTGCAAGGCAACTGGAACGCCAACAGCCAACTGGCCGTAATGAAAACCGGTTCCAGCGGTGTTCCCAAAACGATTCTCACAAGAGAAACTGACTCTTCTGATACCTTTACGGGCGATCTTTCGACACTAGTAAAGAATGAGAATGAAATTGCCGTATTCTACCCGGCGGCAGCCATCACCGCGACCAGCAGCGACACTCTGACTCAAACCCTCAACCTGAGCGGACAAGACGGAACACTGGCAGGTATAACAAATTATGATTACTCGTGGGCACTGTGTAAAGCCAGCATGAACGAAACTACAGGCTCTTCCGCCTGCGAAATGACTAGCTTGGTCACCATCGGTAAATTCCAGTTCACCGCCAACGGTGACAGTCCTTTGAACAACATCACAAGAATTACCGTAACCGCCACTGCCGGAAACCTCTACTCGAGTGCCGTTATGAAACTAAAAGACGGAGAGTTTAGCAGTACCCAAACAGGAAATATCACTATTAAAAACAAAACCGGTATTTCCGGAACCACTTACATCTCCTTCTTCCCTTCCGAAGCACAATTGCATTTCACCCTTGTTACCACCACCGGTGAAGTGTATGAGACAGCTACTTCGACAACCATCAAATTGGAGAAAGGCAAAGTATACGAAGCGCCGACACTCACTTGCACTCTTTTACCTTCTGCCAAGGTAGGCGATTATTACTATAGCGACGCTACCTTCTCCAGCGAGAGGAATGAGAATAAAACCTGCATCGGTATTGTCTATGCCCTGGATGATGCGGACGGCAATCTCTCGCCCACCCTGTCCACTTCTCCATTCGGACGTATCGTGGCATTAAGCGACAACCAGTCCAGTACCAAATGGATCAGCAAAGCAGAAGATATAGAAGGCATCGAAAACTATACCACCGCTGACGGTACATTGACAAGCGGTGTTCTCCCTTATTATGACGGAACCGCCGATTCTTTCTTCTCCGATAAGGACGAGGAACGCATCAAGGGAGCAACCATCCATGTTGAAACCGGACAACCTGCCACCTGGGTGTCAGAAGGAGCCATCAGCGACTTCAATGGAAAGGCTCACACCGCCTATCTTGGTAAAAGTTCTTCCAGTTACCCGGCAGGAGGTTACTGCTACCAATACAGTACCAGCGGCAAATCGGCAGGTGAATGGTATTTACCGTCGGCAGGCGAGTTGACTTTGTTGTGGGAACTTCAAAAAACCGGAGTCATTTGCAAAGACAAACAAGATTGTTTCAATGATTTCACACGCAAGGGGTACTGGTCTTCTTCCGAACACTCGGCAGAATCCGCCTGGTATCTGAATTTCGTTAGTGGTGCGATAGTTGCCAACAGCAAAGCCAGCAATTACGCCACGCGCCCTGTCGCACAGTTCTAAAGTTCCAATGGAGGTAGCAGCCCCATTGGTTATAAACGATTGACAAATTGATTGTAAAGCCCGGTCCGCTTACCACAAAATGGACCGGGCTTCTTTTTTTCATATTTTTCACTCTTTCCTTTATCAACCCGGAGATTTTCCGATCTTTGCAGCACACCAATTCTTACGCCTATGAAAATACGATCCACCCATGAATTGCATCAAATTGGGTAAATTGATGCTGGAAGTTGATATAAAGCATTTCCAAGTCAAGGCATTGGCTGACATCAACGGATTACAAACCCGAAACCTCCATCACTGCCAGGTATTTCAACCAAAAACAGCCCGAAAAATCTAAAGACCATATATGACAAAAGACAGAGAATCCTCACGAACTCCCTGCCCTTTTGCTATGTTAAAAATATTATCCCAAAAAACGAATACTTTTACTTCAGAATATTTATTGACCCAACCTTATGAACCTTAATTCCGCAACACTATTATAAATTAAACTTTTTAAGTACCTGAGCAACAAAAAGTTGCTCAGGATTTTG
>NZ_JBCOCI010000095.1:0-17724 GCF_040929485.1 Phocaeicola sp. RTP21198st1_B8_RTP21198_201120
TCTGCAAATTCAGTAATGAGAGGACGTGTAAACGCAATAAGGACGTTCAAGGGCTTAGTTGCGGATTTGAGGATAATAAAAGAAGAAATAAAATAAAGGAAGATAATCTTTTAAAGTCACCCGCAGTACTTTCAATGCTTTTGATATATGATATTCCACCCCCTTTATAGAGATTTCCATCTCTTCGGCAATCTCTTTATTAGATTTATTTTCAAAACGGCTCAAAATAAACGCCCGTCGCGTCTGTTCCGACAAGGTGCTTAAAGTAGCACTGATGATTTTTTCCACTTCTTCCGAAAAAATCTCATCAGGATTGCACGCTTCCAAGGCAGACATACGAATAGACAATTCCTGTTGTTGCCAGTCGGCCATCACTTCAAAAGCACTGCGTTTTACCTCCTCGTGCTTTAGATAGTCCAAAGCCTTGTTCTTCAAAATTGTCAGTAATAACGGTAAGATATATTTCTCTTCAACAGGCTCGGCCTTCAACTTTTCCCACAACTTTATTAATGCCTCGGAGGCAATATCTTCTGCTGCCAAATCATTATGAACGTATGATTTGGCAAAGAAAAAAGACTTCTTATAATAAGAGGTATAGATATCATTAAAAGAATTTCCAGGTATTTTGCTCATTTGTATATCGGTTGTGCTTTTCATCCATATTACGATGGTAGAGCAAAGTTAGTAATAAACCTTCGATAAAAACAAAATTATCCTGTTAATTCTTTCTCTTATATGCTATGAGCTTGCCTTATATGCAATCGCCCTCCACCGTCAGACTAAGTGGCAAAGAGGGAAAGTTGCCATAAATATAAAGTTCACGGACAAACACCTCTATACTGTCCGACTGGAAGGAAACTTTCAACTGTAAAGTATCTCCCGGAGCAGCATGATACTTGGAGCATCTCGTTTCCAGACAATCACAAGAAGAAACAATGTAATAAATATGTAAACTGTCACTTCTCGTGTTTTTATAGATAAAAACGCCACCACTAAAAAAGTCGAACAAACAAATCGATAAGCAATCTTTTTCATTTATTTCGCCATATGCGATTCCCCCTGAAAAATCCTTCAAAAGCTTCATCCCTCCCGCAAACCCTTTGCCGGAGGGCGTTCCGGCTGAAAGATCACACCGGGAAAAAGCTTCAGGCCGCGGAAGAATCCTTCAGCTTCACCAGCCGGTACACATTGCCATACTCGGTATGAATGCGTTGTATTCCTAATGCAACCATCATCCTGCCCAACCGATTCGGAGTCACCCCGCGCATGGCTGCCGGATAATGCTTCTGCAAATAATTGAACAAATCCGTCGTGGTATAGGGCTTGGACAGCTCCCCTTTTTGCGGCATCCGGAAACAACGCAAAAACAGTTCCTGCTCGGCAGGCATTTTATAAAAATTCCGATTGCTATGCTGTATCTCCTTCTCTTCCTCTTCCGAGAACCAGTAACGCTCTCCCCCGACCAACTCCGCTTTCAACTGAGCGAACAATTGCGCATGATCGGGCGGTGTGCAGTCAATCTTATCATCCACTTCCGCACAAAGAAAACGGCGGCTTCCTGTGGGATCAGTCAGCAAGTCCGTCATATTGGACGTACCGATGAAAGAGGCGATACGAGGCAGATGACTGAATGCCGGACGATGTGCCCTGCGGAAAGTTAGTGTGGTCATCTGCATCAGATTCTTCAAAGCAGGCATCTGTCCGGCACGGTACTTATCGAACTCATCCATATTGATCAGTCCGAAAAGCGAAAGTTTCTGTTCACATCCACTCTCGCTCGTCAGGTCGAACTTGTCTATATAATAAGGTGTAAGTTCCTTAGGCATCAAAATCTTGCAAAAAGAAGACTTGCGCTTCCCCTGCTCACGGCTCACCAACATAGGCGCCACCGCATTGGCGCAATCCTGTGCCTGCCCCAGCCATTGGGCAGCAACACCCAGCATCCAACGGTGAAACCCTTTCACCCACATCGGTTTACGCGATATACGCATGGCCAGCGGAGTAACACGATCCACCCCGTCCCATTGAGGCAAGTGGTTCATATAATGCAGAAAAGGATGATAGTTTTCCACCTTTCTGGAATGGAGCAAACGGCTCACATCCTTATCCCAGCAATTGATGCCGCCGGTACGCGCCTCCAGGCAGAATGTATTCAAATCACGTTGAGCCACTATACCATACTCTTCATCCGGCATCTCTTTTCCACGATACTCCGTCTGTTCGGTGAGAAGGTTATAACGAAAATCATACCGTGCGGTCAAAAAGCACTGCAAGGCCTCCAGCATATTCTCCGGTTTCTTGCGCCCCGATTTGCCAGAAACCGCCTTTTCATCGATAGTTTCTGCCATACCAACTGCCTCGACAGCCGCTGGAAGAACAGTTTCGCCCACCGTTTCCATAGCCATTGAAGGCAACACTCTTTCCGTATTCGCACTTTTTCCCACGCATATCCTCATTTTCATACTCTTTTTGCACCAATTCAGTAATTTTTCCACTAATTTTTTCATCCTTTTTCATTATTTGGGGTTGTGTAATATCACAAAGATAACATACAAAATACTCTTTTACAAGTATTTACTACACACTACTGCAAAAAAGTGACTAAGCGAAAATAACAGGGAAATTATTCGTTTTTATCAAGACTATTTCATACTTTTGCACCGTCAAGTTAATCATTTCACTGGAATGATGAAGTTTCATCACTTGAGTGATACAACTTCATCACTTTAGTGATATAATTTCATCACCCAAGTGAAATGATTAACTTGAAAGGAAGTTGCAGCAAACTCTTCCGTACAAGAAAGCATAAACAACCGGATAAAAACAAATAAGCGAATGGCTATCAAATTTGAATTTTATGAATCACCCAATACGATAGGTACGCGCAAGAAGCGCTATCATGCCCGTGTAGTAAACTGGCAGCGCATCAACACCGACTATCTGGCACGGGAAATACAGTACGGCTCCTCGCTCACCGTGGCAGACATCAAGGCAACCATCATCTCGCTCAGCGAGAAACTGGCCTATTACTTGAAAGACGGCGCCCGGGTGCACATCGAAGGGATAGGGTATTTCCATATATCGCTTACCTGCCCCGAGACACGGACACCAAGCTCCACACGTGCCAACAAGGTGAAATTCAAATCGGTGACATTCCGTGCGGACAAATACCTGAAGCATCAGTTGAGCGACGTTAAGACCGAGCGTTCGAAATACAAGCCGCACTCCATGCCGGTGACAAAAGAGAGTATAGACGAGGCATTGACGGAATACTTCCTGACAAACAGCGTGCTGACACGCCGGAAGTTTGAATCGTTATGCGGACTGACACGTGCCACTGCAGGACGTTATATCGCCCAACTGGCGAAAGACAAAAAACTGCGCAATATCTCCATTCCACGTAACCCCATCTATGAACCGATGCCGGGATTCTACGGAAAAGAGAAACTGCCCGAACCGAAGAACGAAACGGAAAACGTATCGGCAACAAACGACATGGACCTGACAATAAAGTAAATATACAACGAAACAATATAATAGAAAACTTCTACAAACGAAGCTCAAACCATAAAGAGCTGAAACTTCTACACTAGGCTGAAGGAATTCCGGGAGGAAATCCTTCAGCCGCTTTTCTTTATTGACGAGCGTTTGCGAAGAAACTGAAGGATTTGAAGGAAAAAACTGGGAAAACTTCGGGAGAGGTACTTTTCAGCCCACCAGCCATACCAGCATGGGCAAATAATCCTTTAAGGAAACACGAAGCAGCTTCAATGCCTGCTGGATGCGGTAAGCCACCGTCTGTGGTGACACATCCAGCACTTCGGCAATTTCTTTATAACTCAGTTCCTTAAAGCGATGCATCACAAAAGCCTCCCGATAACTGTCGGGCAGAGCAGCCATCGCCTCCTTTATTTTCCGGTCCAATTCCTCAAAACGAGCATAGTCCACTTCACACAATGCCGCCTGTGTCCTCTCATAAAAGGCAGCTTCAGCCTTGGTTTTCACCTGTTCCCGCGTCAAGTGGTTCAAGACCCTCCGATAAGTCATTTTGAACAAATACTGATTCAATGAAGACTCGATTATCAAATCCCCACGATTCTCCCATAGCCATAACATTACCTCCTGAACAATCTCTTCGGCATCTTCCAACGATACCAACCGGTGGGCATAGGCACACAGCATAGGATAGTATCTTCTGAATAAATGGTCAAAAGCATTACCATCCCCCTGTCGGAGAGCATTAAGCAAAGACAAGTCTTCGACGGTATGATTCATAGTATAATAACTGTTTTCCTTGCGCACAAAGATAGCGGTTTTTATCGGAAAAAACTTTTTTTTGAAAAAAAAGCATTTTTCGTTTAGATACTTTTCATTCTCGCTTGTCTTAATAATATAAAGGAAGAAATTAAAGCATAATTTATGGAAAACCATACCGATATAGAAACTTTGTTAACTAAATATTTCGAAGGGAAAACCACTCCTCCGGAAAATGAACAGATAGAAGCATGGCTGAATGCCGACGAGGAACATTTACATATAGCCAGGCAGCTGAATACGCTCTATCTGGCTGTAGACACACAGCATATCACAAAGAAAATAGATACGGAAAAAGCGTTAGATAAGGTAAAAAGCAAAACAAAGGTTAGAAACCTGTCCTGGTGGGGATGGACACAACGCATTGCGGCCATCCTGTCCGTTCCCCTCCTGATAGGTGTATTGGCTCTGTATCCGGGCAGACGGCAGCCGGTAGTCACCGCTCAGATGGTGGAAATAAAAACCAATGCAGGCATGACTACCTCCGTCCTGTTACCGGACAGCACGGTAGTTCACCTCAATTCGGAATCCTCCCTCCGCTATCCCACCTTTTTCGCCGGCGATGTACGCCAAGTGGAGTTAAACGGTGAAGCTTATTTCGATGTGACCCATCATCCCCGGAAACGATTCATCGTCTCCACCCCTCATCATTCTCAGGTGGAGGTGTACGGAACAAGTTTCAATGTGGAAGCATACGGTAATGAAACTCCCATTTCCACCACGCTTATCAAAGGCAGCGTAGGGTTTATTTATAAGAATAACAAAGGAAAATTTCAAAAGAGTATGCTCTCCCCCAGACAGAAGTTAGTTTATTCCCCACAAACCGGGGATATCAAGTGTTACGTCACTTCGGGCGAATCGGAGATTTCATGGAAAGATGGCAAGCTCATCTTTAATGACACTCCGCTGGATGAAGTGCTGCACATGCTTGGCAAGCGGTTCAATGTGGAATTCGTATTATCCAACAAGGAACTAAAAGGCTGTTCGTTCACAGGAACATTCACCCATCAGCGTCTGGAGCGTATTATGGAATATTTCCGGATTTCTTCCCGTATACGCTGGCGGTACATTGACAGTGCAGATATAAAAACGGAAAAGCTGAAAATAGAAGTGTACTAATATACGTTTAACCCTTAATTTAAATACTAGAAAAATGAACAGACAACAGGCTCCCTAAACAAAAAACATACGGGAGGATATTGGCGTATCACCCCGTATGAAAAATCATCTTTCTATGCTTGTTTGGCGACAAGCAAAGACAACATTTTATTAACTTTATCTCAATTACAAAATTATGAAAAATTATTTTAGCGTCCAATTATTATGGATGATAAAGTCGTGTAGGTTAATCTTAAATAAAACTCCATTACCTATGAAACTAAGTGTACTCTTTTTAATCTGTTCGTTAAGTATGACTTATGCGGCAGAGTCGTATGCGCAAAAGACCATGATCAGTCTTGAAGTACGTAATGAAACAGTTGGCACTGTGTTGGAAAAGCTGAAAAAAGAATCGGGGTTTGATTTCTTCTTCAACAATAAACACGTAGATCTGAAACGTATTGTATCAGTTTCGGCAAACAACAATAATATATTCAAGATACTAGACCAGATTTTCGCAGGGACGAATGTGAAGTATTCAGTGCTTGAAAAGAAAATTATTCTTTCTACTGAGATTGTGCAAGGAATACAGCAAGGACAAATTAAGGCGACAGGTATTGTAAAAGATGCGAATGGCGAACCGATAATCGGTGCCAATGTCATCGTAAAAGGCCAGTCAACAGGTACAATCACAGATATAGACGGGCGGTTCGTTCTGGATACTCCAAAAGATGCCGTTTTACAGATTACATACATCGGATATGTTTCTCAAGAAGTGAAAGTTTCTGGAAAGAAAGAACTTAATGTTGTATTAAAGGAAGATACAGAAACTCTTGATGAAGTGGTCGTTGTTGGATTTGGTACGCAAAAGAAAGTGAATCTGACAGGAGCTGTAGGGCTTGCTACAGCTAAAGAGTTAGAATCGCGTCCTGTAACCTCAGCTACACAAGCCTTGCAAGGACTGGTACCAGGTTTGCAGATATCAACAAGTACGGGTGAACTGGACAAGACCGCAGATATCAGTATCCGTGGTACAGGAACTATTGGCGAAGGTTCTAGCGGTGCACCTCTTATTCTAATTGACGGAATGGAAGGAGATTTAAATACAGTCAACCCTCAAGACATAGAAAATATTTCTGTATTGAAAGATGCTGCCGCATCATCCATCTATGGTTCCCGTGCCCCCTTCGGGGTCATTTTGGTAACAACCAAATCGGGCAAAAAAGGAAAGACCAACGTAAATTATAACAACAGTTTCCGTATATCTACTCCAATAAATATGCCGGAAATGATGGACTCTTATACATTTGCCAATTTCATGAACAGTGGTTCTCTTAACCAAGGTGGCGGACTTATCTTTACCGAAGACCTGATGCAGGAAATGTTGAATTGGCAAGCCGCTGGTGGAGGCAGTACGGGAGGAGTCAAAGCTTCATCCAACGGTCAATGGGGTAAGCCTGAATATGACCCGTTTACAACAGCTTGGGCAAACACTAACTGGTATGATGAAGTTTATAAATCTTCAACCTTTTCTCAAGAACATAATGTCAGCCTCAACGGAGGAAGTGATATTGTTGCCTATTATGCTTCCTTCAATTATTTAGATCAAGGAGGTTTGTTAAAAGCCGGTGATGACGGACTTCAGCGTTATAATGTGACAGCTAAAATCAATACCAATCTGACTCCATGGTTAAAATTCAACTACAGCACACGCTTTACACGCAATGATGTATGGCGTCCTACCAGCTTTAACAGTTCTTTTTATGATCAGCTGGGAAGAGCTACTTGGCCCAATTTACCGGTTAAAGATCCCAATGGATACTATCTTGACAATGGTTGGACCAATCCTGTTCAAAACCTGTTTGAAGGAGGAAAGCGCAATGCGCAAACAGACCGTCTTTACCAGCAGGCTTCTTTAATCATTGAACCAATAAAGAATTGGACTACCCATGTAGAATTCAACTACAGTATAAAAAACTCTTCAGTAAAAGAAACTTCTCTTCCTGTTTATAACCATGATATAGAAGGAAATGTGATAAATACAAATAAAGATTCTTACCTTTATCAAGACCAGACAAAAGAGAATTACTTGAATTTGAATATTTATAGCGAGTACTTCCATTCTTTTAACAACGTTCATAACACGAAAATTATGCTTGGTTTCCAAACCGAAAGTATGCAACAGGAATTTTCATCCACACAAAAATATGGTATCATGATAGGGGGCATGCCTTATTTTGATATCACAACCGGATTGGACGGGAAAGGTAATGTCAAGGCAACTAAAGCTAACGGAAATGGTAAGAGGTGGAAAACAGCTGGTTTCTTCGGCCGTTTAAACTACGATTATATGGGTCGCTATTTAGCAGAAATCAACATGCGTTACGACGGTTCTTCCCGTTTCCGTCGAGGAAGTCGCTGGCAATGGTCTCCTTCATTCTCTTTAGGCTGGAACATCGCTCAGGAAAAATTCTGGGAGTCGCTGACAGATATAGCCAACACATTAAAATTGCGTGTTTCTTACGGTGAATTGGGCAACCAGAATACTACAGCATGGTATCCTACCTATCGTGACATGATACTAAAATCATCTAATGGAACATGGTTACAAGACAGCCAAAAACCTAATACAGCAGAACCAGGTGATTTAGTCAGCAACTCTTTAACATGGGAAAAAGTCCGTACTTGGGATGTCGGTTTTGACTATGGTTTCTTCAATAACCGTCTGACAGGTAGTTTTGATTACTACATTCGTTATACAGACGGCATGGTGGGACCTGCCCCTGAACTTCCTTTTACACTAGGTACCTCTGCCCCTAAAACCAATAACTGTAATTTGAGGACAAACGGTTGGGAATTATCTATCGGTTGGAGAGACCGTTTAAATAACGGATTGGGATATAGTGCTACTTTCACCCTTTCAGACGCTAAGACTATTGTCACCAGCTATCCAAGCAATGCCACTAACACTATTGGTTTGAACAAATACGTTGAAGGACGAGAAATAGGTGAAATCTGGGGATTGCAAACAATAGGAATAGCTAAATCTGAAGAAGAGATGCAAGCTCATCTATCTTCATTACCCAAAGGAGGGCAAGAAGCGATTGGTTCCAAATGGTCTGCCGGTGATATTATGTATCGTGATTTGAACGGTGACGGAAAAATATCTAAAGGTGCCAGCACACTAGACGATCATGGCGATTTGAAAGTTATTGGTAACAGCACTCCCCGATATTTCTTTGGTATTGATCTAAATGCAGATTGGAAAGGCTTTGATGTTCGTTTTTTCTTCCAAGGAGTAATGAAACGGGATTATTGGGGAAAAGATAATTTCTGCGGTTATCTATTTGGTGTAAGAGGAGATAAAGACATTTGGCATGCCCGTGGCTTGGTAGAACATCAAAATTATTTCCGCGCTCAGGCAATAGGTATCGACGGACACGAACTTCCGGCAAACCTAGATGCTTATTATCCACGACCTGTATTCAAGGAAGGCGCTAAAAACCAAGAAACCCAAAGCCGTTATTTACAAGATGCATCCTATATTCGTTTAAAGAATTTCCAATTGGGTTATACTCTCCCAGCCAAATGGATGAAAAATATAGGATTGACCAAATGCCGTGTGTTCGTTTCCGGAGAAAATCTTTGGACCGGAACATCATTGTCTTCTCTGTTTGATCCGGAAACAATTAGTGGCGGTAATGGTGGTAATGCTTATCCGTTATCAAGCACCTGGTCTTTTGGCTTAAGTTTAACACTTTAATAATACATATATAATGAAAACAAAACATATATTCTTATCTGTACTAATCGCTTCATCAGGATTTGCATTTACTGCTTGCGATGACTATTTGGATGAAGTACCTGAGGCATCTATTTCCCCGGAAGTATATTTTACAGAGGCAACCCACATTCAAGCCTCTGCAGATAATCTGTACTCTGATATTCTTCCCTCTCACGGAACTGGGAATACATACGGCATCTACAAAGATGATGCAACAACGGACAATCAAATAGAGGTTACAGCCCCCAATCGTTTTACTTCCACCTTGTGGAAAGTGGACAATGCGGAAACCAGCAATTGGAATTTTGATAAAATATACAAAATAAATTTTGTATTATCGAATGTGTTGCCCAAATTTGGGGATAATAATGCTGATGGGAACGAGCTGAGTGGCAATGCCAATACCATCAATGGTGACCTTAACAGCATAAAACACTATATCGGTGAATTATTTTTCCTACGTGCTTGTGAATACTTTAAACGTTATCAGCTATTTGGAGATTTTCCCATAATTATCCACCCATTGCCGGATGACAAAGAAGCATTGAGTGAAGCCAGTAAACGATCACCGCGCAATGAGGTGGCGCGCTTTATTCTAAGTGATTTGGATAAAGCTATTACTTTATTAAAAGCTAAAAACATGCCGACAACTAGAATTAACGCAGATGCTGCCATTTTATTAAAGTCGCGCGTAGCTCTATTTGAAGGTACTTGGTTGAAATATTTTAAGAATACGGCTTTTGTACCCAATGGTGACGGTTGGCCTGGCAAGGCAAAAGATTACAATTCCACTTATCAATACCCCAGTGGGAATATTGACAGTGAGATAGATTATTTTTTGGAAATCGCTATGACGGCTTCTAAAGATATCGCAGAACGCTACAAAAACAAACTTACAGAAAATACAGGCGTCCTGCAACAGTCAACTAACGAAACTGCCAACCCTTATTTTGACATGTTTGCTCAAGAAGATTTATCTTCAGTCAACGAAGTGCTGTTATGGCGCAGATACGCTTATAACTTAGTACACCACAACGTAAATGTCTATGCCAGCTGGGGAAATAATGGCGTAGGTGTCACCCGCAGCTTTGTGAACAACTTTTTGATGGCTGACGGCACTCCTGTTTATACCCACGGTGATTATATGAACGGAGACGGATATTATATGGGAGACAAAACCATACACGACGTTCGTCAAAACAGAGACAGCAGATTGGTTATCTTTCTGAAAGAACCCGGACAACATAACATCTTAATAAAAGATGTGGTTGGTGAGACAGCCAATGTTGAAGAAACTTATCCATTGATTACCATTACAGACGGAGCACGCCGTTATGTTACTGGGTATGCCTTACGCAAAGGAGGAGCTTTTCATCAGAAATATTATTCCAATTCAAAAGGATATACCGCCTCTATTGCTTATCGTGCGACAGAAGCCTTGTTGAATTACATGGAAGCCAGTTATGAAAAGAATGGTACCTTGGACGGAACAGCGACCGAATATTGGAAAATTATTCGCCGTCGTTCTCATGTAGATGAGGATTTTCAAAAGACTATTGCTTTAACGGATATGAGTAAAGAGGCAGAAAATGATTGGGGAGCGTATTCCGGCGGTAAGTTAATAGACGCAACTCTCTATAACATACGTCGTGAGCGCCGATGCGAATTTATGGCGGATGGGCTTCGTTATATGGACTTATGCCGTTGGCGTGCTATGGACCAGTTGATCGAACATCCTTATATACCGGAAGGTTTCCATTTATGGAACACCCCCATGCAGGCTTGGTATACAGATTTGCTGTATGATGGATCAGACGCATCCAATGTCTCTTCACCTAATGTCAGCGAATACTTGCGCCCTTACCAAAAGAATTCTAAACAAACCTGTTATAATGGTTTTACTTGGCGTATGGCCCATTATCTGCACCCCATTATGGTCAAGCAGTTTTTGATCACTGCCCCCGATAACAAAACAGTAGAAAATTCTCCTATCTATCAAAATCCATATTGGCCTATAGTGCCGGATATGCCTGCTGAAAAATAAGTTTGAGGGCATTCCAATCATAAAATATTGGAGTGCCCTAATAACTTGATATCATACGACTGATAAGAAAAGAGTAGCCATCGTATGTGCTTTTTGTACGATAATACAGGTATTGTAACTAAATTCCATGTCTGCAACTCTTTATAATTCCGATATTTGCGTAATAAACGAGCCGACACAAATCGGTGTTCATTCTTTATAATAATGTATCAAATGAAAAACATCATTATCGCTTTCTTCTTGATGCTTGCTCCTGTCGGAGTAACAGCCCAATATCAGAAAACACAGGAAAAAGCCCCTCTAGTCAATGTACCTTTGGAAAATTTTGCATCACAGCAGAAAGTTCTTTTTAACTTTGGCTGGAAATTCCAATTGGTTACAAACGAGAATAAAAATACCGATTTTGCCTCACCTACCTTGGATGACTCCTCCTGGCGTACCCTGGACCTTCCTCATGATTTCCAGTTCGAACAACCCTGGACTGAAAGCGGCGGAGGTGCACGCGGATTCAAACCCATGTGCGAAGGATGGTACCGCAAGTCTTTCCCTACCGATCCGTCGTGGAAAGGGAAACGGGTAATCCTGGATTTCGGAGGTATCATTTATCTGGGAGATGTCTATCTGAACGGTACAAAAATAGCCTCGACAGATTATGGATATGTGGGGCTTGAAGCGGACCTTACCCCCTTTCTGAGTCACGACGGAGAAAACGTGGTAGCTGTTTATGCTTCCACTGGTCCCAAGAAAGGTTCACGCTGGTACACGGGAGGCGGTCTGTTCCGTGATGTATATCTGCAGGTGCAGAATCCCACACACATCGCTCGCCACGGGGTGTATATCACCACCCCCGAGGTTTCCTCCTCCCGGGCAACGGTAGCCGTACAGGTTGAGGTGGACGGCTGGCAGAAGCATGATGTACGGGTACGGACCATCCTCCGCAATCCGGAAGGTGTCATCGTGGGCACCGTGCAATCCGGTATGCCCGAACATACGCACCAGACCTGCACGGAAGTGAAATTACCAGCGTTTACTCTAGAGAATCCGCAACTTTGGTCATGTGAGTTTCCACAACTCTACAATGCTGAAGTGGTAGTGACGGCAGACGGTATGGTGGTGGACAGCCTGACCGAACAGTTCGGTATCCGCAGTCTGGAATTCTCACCGGAATTCGGCTTCAAGCTCAACGGGAAGAAGATATTCCTGCAGGGCAATGCCAACCATCATGATCTGGGCGCGCTGGGAGCCGCCAGTTACGACAGGGCAATCGAACGCATGATGCTGCAACTCAAATCCTTCGGTTACAACTGCATCCGCTGCTCACATAATCCGTACAGTGAAAGTTTTGCCCGCATTGCAGACCGTGTGGGAATGCTGGTGGTGAACGAACTGACGGACAAATGGAGTGACAATGACTATTGGGGCGGACGCCAGCCGTTCACCTATCTCTGGCACAAACTGATTACAGAATGGATCAAACGCGACCGTAACCGTCCGTCCATCATTTTGTGGAGCTTGGGAAACGAGCTTCAGATTCGTGAAGGATGGGCAGGCTTCGAAGGAACCAACGATTGGGGAATCACTACCTATAACATATTCAACCAGCTGGTAAAGAGATGGGATCATACACGTCTCACCACTGTAGCCATGTTCCCCGCCCGTGCGGGAGCTATAACCCGGCATGACAAGGAGTTCAACGACTATTTGGTACCACCCGAACTGGCTTGCGCCACAGAAGTCGCATCGTTCAATTACCAGTCGGACAAATATGACGCTTATTTGAAATACCAGCCAGATCTTATCCTGTTCCAAAGTGAGGCTGAAACCAGCAAGCTGTTACAGCCTTATTATAATATGGACAGAAAACGGACGGTGGGCATGGCCTATTGGGGCTCCGCCGAATATTGGGGAGAATCCAACAAGTGGCCCAAAAAAGGCTGGAACTACTCCTTCTTTGACCATACCATGCGCCCCTATCCCCAAGCTTACCTTATTAAATCGGCTTTCATGCCGGAGATTCCCGAAGTACATATCGGCGTGGTCGATGCGGCGGGGGCGGAAAGCGTCAGTTGGAATGACGTCACAGTGGGACGCATGGCGCTGAACGAGTGCTGGAATCATATCCCAGGCAGCAGACAGTCACTCTTCACTTATACCAATGCACATTCTGTAGAGTTGTTGGTAAACGGTCAAAGCATGGGAGTCCAGCAAAACGATACAACACAGGCAAACCTGCGTAATATGATTTATTGGAAGGATGTCCCTTATGGCAACGGTGGCTCTGTGGTGGCAATAGCTCGTGACAAGTCGGGCAAAGAAGTGGCTCGTCATCGTATCGAAACTGCCGGAAAAGCTGTGGCACTCCAGATTGAGACGGAAACGCCGGCAGATTGGAAGGCAGACGGTATGGACTTGCAATATATAAACGTGACGGCTATAGACAAAAAAGGTCGTCCGGTATGGGACTACAACGAGCCGCTTACTTTACAAATGGAAGGGGCGGCACGGTTGGTGGCATTGGATAACGGGGATCATTATACGGACGAGCTCTTTCAGGGCATAACTTCCAAACGAATGTATCAGGGAAGGATGCAAATCATTCTCCGAAGCACAAAAACTCCCAGCAATGTGAAGCTGAAAATTAGTTCTGCTGATTTGAAAGAAAAACTCTCATTAAAGACTTTTTTGAAATAAAAAAGCTATATCTTTATAAAATAGGCAGTATAAATTCTAATCTATGGTTCAGATACCAATGAATAGAACGGACTATGAGTATATTATTTACCAACAAAAAAATAAAAGAACATGATGAAATATTTACTATTCTTGTTGTTCCTCTTATTGAAAGCAGGAACAGCCACAGCTCAAAACAATTTAGTAGTCAACGGTATTCCATGGTTTGATGACAAGGGAAATATTGTCAATGCACATGGCGCTTGTATTGTGGAAGAAAACGGAAGATATTATCTTTTCGGAGAATGGAAATCGGACAAAAGTAACGCTTTCCCCGGCTTCTCATGTTATTCTTCGGATGACCTTGTAAACTGGAAATTCGAGAACATTGTCCTTAGAGTCCAACCCGAAGGCATCCTTGGCCCCAATCGCGTAGGTGAGCGTGTAAAAGTGATGAAATGCCCTAAGACGGGCGAGTATATCATGCTGATGCATGCCGATGATATGGGATACAAGGACCCTTATATCGGTTTAGCCACCTGCAAAACGATTGCAGGTGACTATCAGTTGCAGGGACCGTTACTCTATAAGGGACAACCTGTAAAACGCTGGGATATGGGAACCTTTCAGGACACCGATGGAAAAGGATATTTACTGATTCATCATGGCCCTGTTTATCGGTTAAGTGATGATTACCGTTCGATAGAGGCTGAAGTGGCCCACATTAAAGGCATGGGCGAATCACCGGCCATGTTCAAAAAGAATGGTGTCTATTTCATGCTTACCTCAAACCTGACCAGTTGGGAGAAAAATGACAACTTCTATTTTACGGCTCCCCAGATAGAAGGTCCTTGGACGAAACAAGGGCTGTTCTGCCCGGAAGGCAAGCTGACCTACAATTCGCAAAGTACATTTGTATTCCCACTGAAATGCGGTAACGATACCATACCTATGTTTATGGGGGATCGTTGGTCTTATCCGCATCAGGCCTCAGCCGCCACGTATGTATGGATGCCTTTACAAGTGGATGGAACAAAAATATCCATCCCTGAATATTGGCAGGCATGGGACATCAGGAAGCTAAAACCGGCGGACGCGCTGAACAAAGGGAAAAAGTTGTACGGGGCATGGAAGTCCAATCAAAAAGGAGACGTGTTGGAGATAGCGTTCAAAGGAACTCATGCTGCTATTGTTGGAGAAACAAACCCTCATGGCGGGTATGCCAAAGTAAGTGTATTAAATGCGGAAAAGGATACTGTATATTCTTCATTGGTGGATTTTTACAGTAAGTATCCGGAAAAAGCAATTCGAATTATAACACCGAAAATGCCGGAGGCAAGTTATACCTTACAGGTTGAAGTAACAGGAATACGACCGGTATGGACAGACAAGACTAAAACAATCTATGGAAGTGACGACACTTTCGTAACGATAGACAATGTCTATCATTTTTAAATTATCCGAAAACGTATGATAACAGATACAATCAAGTAAAAAGAAAAGGCACATGAAAAAAGAATATCTGATTAACATTGCAATGGTCCTATCCATTGCCGTTTTATTCACGTCGTGCGACTCTCGTTCGACTGACTATCGAATGATTTCCGTGGAAGCACCTTTCCCCATGGAACCTATTTGTGAATATATTTACCCCGAGCGCGATTACGTAATCACAGACTTTGGCGCTGTGGCTGATACAATGCATGTAAATACAGAGGCTATCAAGCAAGCCGTTCAGGCTTGTTCTAAGGCAGGTGGAGGAAGGGTGGTAATTCCTGCCGGTGAGTGGGTGACTGGTCCTATTCACTTGGCCAATAATGTAAACCTGCATTTGAAAAAAGATGCGGTAGTACGTTTTACCGATAATCCGAAAGATTATTTACCTGCTGTGATGACAACATGGGAAGGTATGGAATGCTACAACTATTCCCCACTTGTCTATGCGTACGACTGCGAAAATGTGGCAATTACGGGAGAAGGAACACTTGCTCCGAAAATGGGAACATGGAAGAAATGGTTTAAACGTCCGGTTGCTCACATGAATGCTTTAAAAGAACTTTATACAATGGCATCAACCGATGTTTCTGTGCAACAACGGCAGATGGCAGTATCTGAAAATAATTTACGTCCTCATTTAATTCAATTCAATCGGTGTAAAAATGTGCTGCTTGACGGCTTTAAAATTCGCCAAAGTCCCTTCTGGACTATCCATTTGTACTTATGCGATGGTGGTATTGCCCGTAACCTTGATGTTTATGCCCATGGACACAATAACGATGGCATAGATTTGGAAATGAGTCGCAATATTCTGATCGAAAAATGTAAATTTGATCAAGGTGATGATGGTGTGGTTATTAAATCGGGGCGTAATCAAGATGCGTGGCGATTAAATACACCGACTGAGAATGTGGTAATTCGTGATTGTCACATTGTCAATGCACATACTCTCTTGGGAATTGGAAGTGAAATGTCAGGAGGGGTTCGTAATATTTATATGCATCATTGTGAGGCTCAAGACTCAGTATTTCGTTTGTTCTTTGCCAAGACAAACCACCGTAGAGGAGGATTTATTGAAAATATTTGGATGAAAAATGTTCGTGCCGGCCGTATGCAACGGGTAATGGAAGTAGATACAGATGTACTCTATCAATGGCGTGACCTAGTCCCCACCTACAAGGATAGTATTACAAACATTCGCGATCTTTATATGGATAGTATTTGGGTTAATCGTGCCGAGGTTATTCTTGATTTGAAAGGAGATGAGCGGTTACCCATTAGCAATGTTTCAGTCAAAAATATCTACGTGAAGGAATTGACAGACAGTGTGAAGTATGTGAGAAATGCGGAAAATATAGTACTAGAAGAATTGAGATATAATAATTGATTACTGATAGAGACATTACAATCATTCGTAATCTTATCTATAAAACAAGAACATGAAAAGATTTATTTTACTATTAGCCACCGTCCTTTTGTGTGTAAGAATGACGGGAGAAACCCTTGTCCCGGATTCCATTTCCAATCCCATTCGCACGGGATTCCATCCAGATCCTTCCATCTGCCGGGTAGGAGAAGATTATTATTTAGTCACTTCATCATTCACATGGTTTCCCGGACTTCCTATTTATCACAGCCGTGACCTGACTAACTGGTCGCTTATCGGTCATGCATTAACCAATCCCAAGGCTATCGACTTTAACGGTATGACGGATAATGACGGCATCTGGGCCCCCACTTTGCGTTATCATAATGGAACATTCTATCTTATCACCACAGCTCATGGCTGTGGTGGCAATTTCTACATGACAGCCAAGAATCCGGCCGGTCCCTGGTCGGATCCGGTGTGGCTGAAAGATGCTCCCGGCATTGACCCTTCTCTTTTTTTTGATGAGGACGGACGCTGTTATTATACAGGCAATCGCTGGGATTTTAAGAGCGCATGGCCTGCCCAGTGTGCCGTATGGATGCAGGAGCTGGACCTCCAAAAAAGATGTCTGGTCGGAGAACGAAAAACATTGGCCTATGGTCATGCGGCTAATGCAAAGTACGCCGAAGGGCCTCATTTATACAAAATAGAGGATCACTATCTATTGTTGATGGCTGAAGGAGGATCGGATTATAACCATGCTGTTACCGCCCTCACTGCTAAATCCCTCTGGGGACCGTATGTACCTTGTACCGTCAATCCCGTATTGACACACCGCCATCTTGGCAAGGACTACCCTGTGCAGTCTCTCGGACATGCCGATCTGGTACAGACACCGACCGGAGATTGGTATGCTGTGTTTCTCGGTAAACGAATTGTGGAAGGAGG